>DOVG01000088.1:0-2872 GCA_003520205.1 Lachnospiraceae bacterium | reverse complement strand
ACTTCATTTGTCTCTATAGAATTCCATGCAAGTTCCAGTTTTCTTGGGCGCTTACTTCTGTCTCCGGTTCCATCCTCCCAGTTGTATCCGGATACGAAATTCCCTCCCGGATATCTCACCATAGGGACTTTCAGCTCTTTTATAAGCTTCATTACATCCTGTCTAAAGCCCATATCATCAGCTGTTTCATGATCCGGTTCATATATGCCACCATATACTGCACGTCCCAGATGCTCTATAAATGAACTATATAGTCTGTCATCTATTTTGCTTATCTTATTATTTAGATTTATGGATATTTTAGATTTCATTCTTATTTCCTCTTTATCTGATATATGTTCATGCCACTACCAAGTTTTTCAATTTACTCCAGTGTAAAGCTCCTCATCTGAAGAGAGCTTGCATTTCCTTTAAATACTATATAGAAAGCATATACTCCATCAGGAAGTTCTATATCAGCAGACTTACGTGTCCAGATATTAGTATTATGAACCTCTATCTCACAGAGAGCTTCCCCCTCTGGTGAAGTTCTTAGTTCGAACACTCCATCTCCATAACCTCGTGTTTCTATAGAAAAGCTCTTAATACCTTCGCATTTATAATACTTAAAGCCCATCGTTGTTCCATCATTTATTTCTGTGATAAAGCTTTCCGGATTCTCCATCCCCTTATCCAGACGCTGTCTTACTGTCGGAAGTCCCGGCTTTCCTATATAAAGCTCAGGTTCTTTAGTGAACAGGTTACATACAGTATATGCCATATGTTCTCCCCTACCTGTAAGAGGCTTAGCATTTAGTCCCTGCGATGTTATCTCTACCTGTGGTATGCTTCCATCTTCAGCAAAATGTATTATCTCAGCACACGCCTGACGGCTATACCATGTTCCATTAGTATGTCTATGATAGAATATATACCACTCTCCATTTATCTCTACGATACTTCCATGATTATTTGCACCATACATTCCCGGTACATCACTCTTCTTATAAGTATCTATTCCAAGATCTGCGTTGCTGACTATAACACCACCATAGGTAAAAGGTCCCTTAAGTGATTTAGATGTAGCGTAGCATAGCTCATGCATCCAGATAGAAGAATATATGAAGTAATATGTATCTCCTCTTTTTCTTATGGATGAAGCCTCAAAGAACTCATGACCTTTAAAGCTTCCTTTATCTGGATTCTCTATTCCCGGAGCTATAAGTACAGGTTCTTCTTCTATAGTAAGCATATCGCTGCCAAGAACCACCATCTTTGAACCTGTTCTGGACTTATCTCCATGTGGGCAGAATCCTCCATAGAAGTAGGTCTTATCACCATCAGTAAACAGCCCCGGATCAAACTGAGGTTCATCGCCTTCTCTTTCACCCAGTCTCGTTCCATCAGCGTAATGCACATAACCATAGAATTCGTACTTTCCAGCCGGCTTATCGCACACAGCTACAGATATTACATTTACCTTATCCAGCACATAATATAAATAATATCTCCCATCAGGACCAATAGTTACATCCGGAGCATAGAGGCACATAGCCCCGTCCTTATTCATAGGATCCTCTGTCTTCTTATATATAACTCCTTCATATCTCCAGTTTCCTAAATCATCGACTGGAGCAGAGTAGCATACATAATCATCCAGGCAGAAAACATGCCCATCATATATGTCATGTGAACCATATATGTACACTCTGTCACCAAATACATAAGGCTCTCCATCAGGTATATATTCCCATGACGGAAGGTAAGGATTAACAGCTTCTTTCTTATTTACATCACTCATAATATTCTCCTTGGCAAATATATATTTTTAGGAATTACAAACGGGCGTATCTTATAATAGATACGCCCGTCAAAAAAATTTTAAGGAGTTTTAAAGTACTGTTTTATATGTCACTTAGTACTAAGAATATAACTTAGAACCTTTAGTCCTGAACTATAATCTTCCTCTTTCCCTGAAATGACAAAATATACTCTTTCCCCTGTTCTTATATAGTCTTTTGTAAAGGCTGTATCAGTTATATCAATAGCTGCAGCTATTTCTGTATCTGACTCCCCTGACTTTCTATATATTTTTTTGTCTGTCAGCTTCTGTGATAAATCAGGATCAAGAGTTTTATCCAGATCTGCCAAACATTCAATGTCGGCAACAAAATCCAGTCCTTTTTCATCTGTAATCAGATAATTATATGTATTAGTTGCAAGTTCAGCCTGGAATATCGTAAATGTCTGAGGCTCTTCCCGATCCAGGAAGATATCAGGTGCAAGATCAGCTCTGTTCTTACGGGAACTTAGTTCGAGATATTCCAGATACTTATCACCCAGATACTCTGAACCTTCCTCGGAGAGCTCCAGATTTACAACTCCGCCTGTTACAACACTATTTTTCATATTTAAAGTCAAATCCAGTATAAGCCATACAAGAAGTGCAAATACTACCACACCTACGATACAAGGCTTCAGATAGTAATCTTTAAAATACTCTACCTTCTCATCCTTGGTCATTTCACTGAATTTGAGTTTTTCTTCTTCTATATATTCTTTAAATGTTAAGCCGTGAATCATTCTTCCACTTCCTCGGCTTCTTTTTCTTCAGAAGGCTCATCGTCCTTACTATTCTCAGAAGACTCTTCTTCCTTACTATTCTCGGAAGACTCTTCTTCACTGTCTTCTCTAATCTCTTGACTACTTTCTTCGTCACTTAATTCATTAACATCTTCTGACTCTTCGTCGCTCTTCTTCACACCAAAGGTTCTTTCTTCCAGCTTGTCAAAGCTCTTAATAAAGAAACGCGAATTATAATAGAGCATAACGCATGCAGCAAAAAGCCAGATAAGCCATGCCCATTTAAAATACCAGATTCCTATTATATATG
>DOVG01000187.1 GCA_003520205.1 Lachnospiraceae bacterium | reverse complement strand
ATTATATATAACACCTATCTCGATTATGTATCTGAAGAGGATATTCACGTATACAGTATCGACGAGGTATTTATAGATGTCACAAGCTACCTGAAAAACTATAAAATGACTGCACATGAGCTGGCGATAACCATGATAAAAAGTGTCCTTCGCCAGACCGGCATCACTGCTACTGCAGGAATAGGAACAAATATGTACCTGGCTAAGATAGCCATGGATATAGTTGCCAAGCATATGGAAGCTGACGCTGATGGTGTAAGAATTGCCGAACTGGATGAAATGTCATATCGTCGTATCCTGTGGGGACATAAGCCGATCACGGACTTCTGGCGAATAGGTAAAGGGACAGCCAGGAGACTCGCCAGACTTAATATATTTACCATGGGAGACCTTGCAAGAGAAAGTCTTTATAACGAAGAATACCTGTATAAGATATTTGGAATAGATGCAGAGATTCTTATCGATCATGCATGGGGTATAGAACCAACACTTATGAGCGATATAAAAAATTATCACAGCGATACCAAGTCCCTATCTTCCGGACAGGTTCTTAAAGAGCCCTACTCTACTGAAAATGCAAGAATAATAGTTAGTGAAATGACTGAGAATCTGGTATTGGAAATGGTCAGAAAAGGGTTTATATCTGAATCCTTTACACTGACCATAGGTTATGACAGGGAATCAGTTGATAACGAGACTTATACCGGCGAAATATATACTGATTTTTATGGACGTTTAGTTCCTACACCTTCACATGGGACAGCATCCTTTGGTAAACTGACAAGCTCCACCAGAATAATAAAAGACTGTGTCTTAAAGCTGTATGATGATATCGTAAAACCAGATATATCTATACGAAGACTTACTATAGCTGCTAATAATCTGAAAAACGAAGACAGCACCTATATCCAGTATGATATGTTCACTGATATAAAAAAGGATCAGCAGGAAAAAAATCTTCAGAAAGCCATGATAGAAATACAGGACAGATTTGGCAAAAATGCAATGCTCAAAGGTATTGACCTGCTGGATAGCGCTACTGCTATAGAAAGAAACTCTCAAATAGGAGGACATAAAACCTGATGCAAAATGATTATAGTAAAGCTTATGCTGATATAATAGATAAAGAGCGCCCTGTACATAACGGCGACGACTTTGAAGCAAAGCATCCCCGGATGCCCAGAGAAGCCAGAGCCAAGATATTTGCGCCCTTCGCCGCCCTTAAAGGACATAATGAAGCTTTAGAAGAAACAGGCAGAACTCATGTCCTGCCTGAAGATTTCTAATCATCACTCAATACTTTCCCGGTTGATGCATCTATATAAACATGAATATAATCCTCCGGTGTAATATCATAATCAGCATCATTAATCGAGCTTTTATCATAAGATATCATATAGAAATCCCATGTTGGAGCATATTGAGAGTCTGAAGTATTATAATAATAAAACAGATTTGCTCCCAGAACATCTACATCTGTTTTACCCGCAAACTTCCCGGTATATTTTTCTGATTTAAGAGCTTCTATAAGTTTATTTTTGATTGTATCAGAATTAACAAGTCTGGATGGTTCGACATTTTCCACCTCCATAACCTGGATAATATCAGCTCCCAAAATACCTTTGCTTGTTACCTCAATAACCCCGCAGTTAACAGGTGCATTCGCTGAATATTCATAGCTGAAATAATTAGAATCATCTATACTTTCTTCTGTATCTATATAACCGGGATTAAGATAGAGAGCATATCCATCATAGGTAAATGATGTATTATTATCCCTCTCTTCATCCCATTCAAGATATTTATATGGATCATATAAAGAATTAAAGAACATATTTCCCTTCTTTAAAGATTCCTCCATACGGTTCTCCTGTGCTGTAAGTTGTTCTACACTTCTGGGAAACTGGTCTACATTATGTGTTTCTATTCCATCTCTATTAAAGACAGGATCATAATTAACTATTGAATGTACAAAATCATCATCTGAAAAAACCAGCTGGGTCATTGATTTTTCTGCTTTATTACCGGTTTCACCAGTATCATATCCGATTAGTGACCATGACCTTTTGGTATATTCGTTAAAACTGTTACCAAGTTTAGTATACTCATTACTCAGCCCCAGTTTATTATCAATGAAATCCTGAATAGTTCCCTGAATATCAATATCTTCGGAGTTACATACATTTCCTACACACTGATATCCATTGTTATCAGTGGAATTACGAAGCATGAGTGTTTTGAACTTGTATTCCGGATAATACTCATTGATACTTACCGGTTTAAAATAAACATATCTTACATTTTTCACTTTATCATAAGCATATATGAGACCGAATCTCACTTTATTATACATGCCTTCATACAAATGAATATAATATTTATCTGTATCCTCCCATTTGCAGGTCTCATTTGAGCCAAGGGTTACTAAACTGTCCAGATTTACGTAGAACTCATAATCATCATACTGTACATCCCTTGGTTTTCCTGTAAGCTTTGCTTTTATGATTCTATACTTTGAAACTAAAGGTACATATTCGGTATCTTCTTTTACAGATATCTGGTCAAGTTTTTTAGCAGTTCCTCCAAAGACAGACTCAACCATATTATCTTCAATATTACTATCATCTGAAACCTCCAGTACATGATATATATCCAGTTCCTCATGAGGTCTGTCCTTTTTATAATCACACTTAACAGAATAGGTTATATCATTATATGTAAATTCCTCATCAATTTTTAAGTCAATCTTGACATTTGCATCATCTTCTTTAAAATATCCCGGAGATTCATCGGATGAAGCATCCGACTTTGATGCAGACAAAGTGTTAGTATCGCCATAATCGGTAACTTCAACATATGAGGTTCTTCCACATGAAGATAGTGCTATAGATAAAAGAAGTATCCCAGTTACTGCTTTATTCCTATAATTAATTATACGTTTAATCATTATTCCCCCTACTATAAAATTTTTTCTGGTATCAATGACATACTAAAGGAAGTTTACAACTGGAAAGCATCAAATTTACATTTTGCGACAGTTATTTTACTATTTACAACCAATACTTAGACTATTCTTACCATCTGATGTAATATATCCTGTGTATCAAACAATATATTTAACGTTAAATTACTTTTGATGCCGCAATTAAATGTATTAAAGGAGAAACTAAAAAAAATGAAAAGAAAGAAACATCCTATACTGGATCATACTATTCTATCATATTTTCTACTTGCACTATTCTTTACATTTATTTCGTTTTTTACATCTATCATAGATACTGGAATTGCATTCATACTTCCAGGCTATGGTACTGTAATCGAAATGATGGGCAGAAAGGTTACAACAGCAAAAGGTGTAGGTGATGTGGTAGCTGCGCTTCTATCTTTATTTATCTTTTCAAAATGGTTTAGTGGTGAATATAAAGGTGTATTAAAGAAAAAGGGACTTGGTCTCGGTCTTCTTATGTTTTTACCATTTCTTATATTTCATTACACAGGTAGTATTGTAAGTATTATGACCGTTGGTTCAAGTAATATTCTTATAGCACTGCTTAGAGCTGCTGCACCAGGATTTGGAGAAGAGGTTACATTTCGTGGTATGGGCGTTGCTAATTACATGAGAAAAGTAAAAGATGAGAAAGGAATTATGTTTATATTCTGGTTATCATCCATAGTATTTGGTCTGATTCATATCACAAATGTATTCTCTGGAGCTGATACTACAGCCTCAGTGATCCAGGTATTTTACGCTATGGGTGTTGGTATGCTTTTATGTGCTGTATATCTACGTACAGGCAATCTATGGCCATCCATTCTGGCACATTGGAGTGTTGACTTTTTGGAAATGATACGTAAAGATCTGTCTAATGGAATTATGCATGGCATGATTATAGGTGACTGGATAACAATTGCTGCAGGTTTATTTGCCGCTGTATTAGCACTTATTCTTATGAGTAAAAAGCATCGTCCTGAGATATTACAGATCTGGAATGACAAATGGGCCGTTACAACTGAAATAGTTAATCAGTAATAAAACAAAATCCGGAAAGAGCAAATCTTTCCGGATTATTTTTTTCTTTATATACTTTCTAAAAGGTTAAAGCATTTAACTATTAGCTATACCCAATGCAATAAGTGCTATATAGCCAATTATTAAAAGGACATTAAGAACAAGACCTACGATACCTATTATCCATCCTGCCTTAGCTTTACCACTTGTATTTCCTGCATTTATTGCCTGTCTGCTAAGCACCATTCCAACAGGTGCCAGGATAACTCCCAGACAACAAATGATCAATGAAAGAATTGAACAAACAAGTCCA
>DOVG01000091.1 GCA_003520205.1 Lachnospiraceae bacterium | reverse complement strand
CTACAACAAGATACTTGTAATATGTCCCCTTCTTAAGCTTCTTCTGAGTAAAGGACTTCTTTGCTGCAGGAAGCTCCTTTATTTTTACATATTTATTGTTCTTTGAACACTTGTTTCCATAGATTACATATCCATCAGCACCTTCTACCTTATTCCAGGTAAGCTTGATAGAATTCTTAGTTACCTTAGAGGCCTTTGCCTGAAGCTTTCCATACTCTGCTCCAGCCAAGTCCTTATCATTATCAGTTTCTACAATAACTGCTTCAAGTGTCGGAAGCTCTGTTCCTGCTGCTGCAATACCTACAGGAGATGTTGTAGGAACTGCTGAAGGAGATACTTCAGGTGATGGGGAAACTTCAGGTGTAGCAGTTGGAGTTGGTGTTGCAGGAGCCTTTATTTTTTCAAAGATAACATATTTAAAAGCATCCAGTGTATCAACAGCCTTCCCATTTACATAGTATTGAACTGTCGGATCAATTTCTGATGCCACATTATGATCAATATAATCTCCATCATTACTAGATAATGCTGTAGCTAATATTGTTAACATTGGACTGATTCTATATGAATATCCTGCCTTACATACATCATCTTTTTCCATAAGTTTATATGTTTTTCCATCACTCGATTCTTCCCATAATGTACATTCTGTATAGGCTCTCATCTTGGATAAGAATGCATTTTCAGGAGTAGTCTCAAAAGTAACAGGACCAGGTTTCTTTCCTGCCTCTGGCTCAGAAACATTGATTTTAATTTCTGTTATTCTTGGATTAGCAATAAATGTGAACTCATGATAATTACCTTCGTATTTAATACCATTTACAGATTTAGTTATTTGTTCGGTAGGAAGCATCTTATATCCGTTACTTTCAATATTTTCAATATAGTATTCAATCTTATACTTCTTTCCATTTTCAAATACACTATCATATGATAATTCTTTGCCACTTTCGACATCATACCAATGAACTAACCTTGATAAATGATATCTTATTTTATACTTTTCCTTATCTGAAGAATTAACCGTAGGATTGAAATCTGGTTTCTCTCCACCAACAGGAACCTTAATTACTATATTATCTGCATCAATATATTCATATAATTTGCCAAAATATAACGTTGCGTCACTATCCGACATAGTAATAGTCTTGCTAAACTTATTATCAGCTGTTCTTATTGTAAAAGTAGCATCTTCTGAAATACCAGTCGTTCCATTTATGTTATCACTTTGCATATAATTCATAAGAATACTTAATAAAACTTTATTAAGTGTCATTGATTTATAGTATTTATTGCGCTGATACTTATCAGCCGCCGCCATAACCTTAGATTCTTCATCATTACAATTATAGTTGTTTCCTTCAATTATATCATCTGATGACGTATCAAATTCATTTGCTGAGAAAACACTCGCAGGATTGGTCGATATACTTACTATTTCTGTATTTACTTTTTCTCCAGCTACAGGCGCATTAATAACTACTTCAACTGATTTAAGCGGTTTTCCTGCTATAAACTCGAATTTGATCAATGCTTGTCCAGCTGATCCAGATATATTTGCCGATGGAGCTTTACCAAAACAACTATAAACAGATTTTTTTGAAGATGGGATCCATCCATAATTTCCTGTTACAACTAAAGCAACAGTATATGTGTCTCCAGCTTTAAATTTTTCGTCATCCCCCATCACTACTGTTGAATCGGAAGAACCTTTATACCATTTAACTGAATTTACTAAACAGTAATTTTGTGCATCATTTAATACCATAGCTGAATTAGATGGTATATTGCCATCGGTAGGAACTGTTATATAAAATTTGCATTCCTGGAATGATGCAAAAGAGTATTCTACCAGAACATATTCATTTTTATCATTATCATCATCAAGCTTATCAAGAATAGTAAATCTAGCCTTTTTTCCATTTATCGTTACCGAATGAGCTTCAAAATAAGGAAAATAATAACCATCCTTTGCAACGAGAATTATCTTAACGGAATACTCTTTACCCGATACAAATTTATCTCCCTTATTCAGGCTAACACCATCAGTTTCATTGAACCAGCATACTCCATCATAAAAAACATACTTTGACAGATCTCTGCTAGATGAACTTTTATCAACCTCAAAGTCATTGCCTTTATAATCACCATTAGATATCAAACATTTTGAAGACTCCTGAACTGTGATTTCATCTCTTGTTGTACCAGCATTACCAGCAACAGGTTCGGAAACTCCCGATAAATGAACATCTCCCACATCGGTAGCTGCAAAAACATCGAAAGTCTTTGATCCAACAACTAGGCCCATAGCAACAAACAGAGTAAGAACCATGACTATCAAATGTTTAAACTTTGTGTACTGCATTTTTCCATTCATGTTTTTTCTCTCCCTTCTTCTCCGGAATCTCTTCCTTCTTTTTTCCAAAAACCTTCACTCGGTGATCGTCCTTTAGATCTTTTGACGATTCT
Source organism: Lachnospiraceae bacterium (assembly GCA_003520205.1). Lineage (GTDB taxonomy): Bacteria > Bacillota > Clostridia > Lachnospirales > Lachnospiraceae > Eubacterium_Q. Next base: position 665 of record DOVG01000091.1, on the reverse strand, counting down.
ACAAGATAATCTCATCCTATAAAATTGTTTTTTAAAGTTCAATAGAAAAAAGCCATTTTTAGCAAAAGTATCCATTGGATACCATTGAAAAAACGGCTATTTTACTACATTCTTTATTTTTCGCCCCTGCTATGCATGGGAGCGTTCTAATACTATTTTTTAAGGTCTTCCGAATTATTTTTGCGTTGTGGAGGACCTGATACTCTTTCCAGAGGACCGCCAGGTCCAACTGACCTGACTACAATTGGTGAGATAATTATCGCCAACACATAGCTGACCAGAATTGATAACGGAAGCGCTCTAATCCAGCTTGAAAACCACATAACAAGAAGTGGCGGAGCCTGATCAGGTGGCATAATCGCATGTGCCTTTGCTATACTGATAAAGCTGCATATAGCACTTACCAGGACTGCATTTATGACCGCAAATGGTATGCTGTTTATAGCAGAGAATTTAAAGCTTCCCGGAACTGCGTTAAGTCTGGAAGTAAGAAAATGTCCAATTCTCCCCATAGGTATTACCAGTGTAACTATAACTCCCACTATAATAGACTCTATAACACTTGTTATAAACATAATCGGAGCCGGAGGCAGGGACTCAACTCCTCGAGGATCTATATTTTTTCTTGCAATAAATGCAAACAGGATGCCCATACAGGCAGACAT
>DOVG01000246.1 GCA_003520205.1 Lachnospiraceae bacterium | reverse complement strand
GTGGCAAAAGATAGATTATTAAAGATTTATAAAAGGATAGTGAAATGAAATTAGAATTAAGACCTAAAGAAGAATGTAAATACGATATGCTCAGCCTTGGAGAGGTGATGCTGAGATTTGATCCGGGAGAGGGAAGAATAAGAACAGCCAGACATTTCCAGGTATGGGAAGGAGGCGGGGAGTATAATGTAGCACGCGCCCTTCATAAATGCTTTGGAATGAATACAGGAATTATAACTGCTATTGCAGATAATGAGATAGGAAGACTTATCAAGGATCTGATAGAGCAGGGTGGCGTAGATACAGAGCTCATCAGCTTTAAGAAGACTGATGGTATAGGAAAGCTTTGCCGTAATGGTCTAAACTTTACTGAGAGAGGCTTTGGTATAAGAGGTGCGGTTAACTGTTCAGACAGAGCCAATACAGCTATATCCCAGGCGACAGCAGAGGACTTTGATTTTGAATATATATTTGGAGAACTGGGAGTAAGATGGCTTCATACAGGCGGTATCTATGCGGCTCTTTCTCCTGAATCACAGAAAACTGTTATTGAAGCTATCAAAACTGCAAAGAAGTATGGAACGATAGTTTCTTATGATCTTAATTACAGAGCTTCACTTTGGGAGCTTTCCGGGGGAATAGAGAAGGCTGTTGAAGTAAATCGTGAGATAGCAAAGTATGTTGATATTGTTATCGGAAGTGAAGAGGACTATACTGCCTGCCTTGGTTATGAGGTAGAGGGAAGTGGTGGAGACTTCAGAAATCTGAATGTAGATGCATTTAAGAAAATGCTCCTTCAGGCAGCTAAGGATTATCCTAATTTTAAAGCAATTGTAAATATGCTGCATACAGTCAGAACAGCAACTGTAAATGACTGGAAGGCTTTAGTTCTTGCTGATAATGAAATACATATGTCCAAAGAATATGAAGGACTTGAGGTTCTGGACAGAGTAGGTATAGGTGACTCTTTTGCAGCCGGCTTCATATATGGACTTATGACAACAGATAGTCCTGAGCTTGCAGTAAACTATGGAGTTGCGCATGGTGCTCTTGCTATGACCACTCCAGGTGATACTTCTATGGCAAGTGTCGAAGAGGTTGAGTCCATTATGGGAGATGCAAACGCCCGAATAAAAAGATAAATATTTTAGGTTAAGGTAATACATATGAGAGAGTTTGTCGAAAATATCTGGAAGCAGGAGGAATACACCTACGAAGCGGCATACGGATTTATACCGAATATCCATGCATATATTCATGATGAGAATATAGATACATCTGATGGGATAAAAGAAAGAGACTGTATGTTGATTGTTCCAGGTGGCGGATACTGTATGTGTGTATCCCATGAAGGAGAGCTTGTTGCCAAGGTCTTCTATGAGCAGGGAATGAATGTATTTGTACTTACATATACTACAGATATAACTATGTCTGTTCCTTTAAAGAAACAGCCTCTTGAAGATATATCCAGAGCAGTAAGATTCATAAGGAAAAGAGCGGATGAGTATAGGATAAAGGATAAGAAGCTCATCATATGCGGCTTCTCAGCAGGGGCTCATGTATGTGGAAGTCTGGCGGTACATTTTGATGATGTCACGGACATATCCCCGGAATATAAGGGTGTATCCAACAGACCGGATGGTGTTATTCTTTCGTATCCTGTAATTACAAGTGGAGAGTATACTCATATATATTCTATTCAGGCACTTCTGGGCTATAGCCCTACAGAGGAAGAACTTAAGTATGTATCCATAGAGAAAAATGTAACAGAGAATACACCACCGTGCTTTATATGGCAGACACTTACAGATGACCTTGTTCCGGTTGAGAACAGCTATCTGATGGCTGAAGCACTCAGGGCAAAGAAAGTTCCTTATGCTCATTATGTATTTCCATCCGGATTTCATGGACTTAGCTATCCAAATGAAGAGTTCTTCGAGGGGCTTAAGGGCGGAGATTATACATTTGATCAGCTTCAGAGAGCCATTAAGGCAGTAAAGCTTGGAAAAGGTGTAAATGTATCTGATAAGAGAAAAGCGGAGCTTGAAGCTCAGTTCCCGGATATAATTCCGGATGAATGGCCAGTTGATAAAGAAAAGTCTGTCAATGAAGAAAAAAGCGAAGCTGTACCTGAAGGTGCACCTCAGATAGACAGAACATGGATAGAGGATATAGGACTTTGGCCTCAGCTGGCTCGTGTATGGATGAACAGGTTATAGCTGGATATAGAAATTAAAATGAATAACAAATTAATGGAGGAGAAATGAGAAGAGGTTTAAAGAGGTTTTTAAGCGTTATGGTTGCATCGGTAGTGATGCTTGGCATAAGCGGATGTGGAAATGAAGCTACGACAGAGACCGGTGTAGAAGAAACTGCCACAGAGGCAGCATCTGCTACGGAGGCTACGAAGGAGGTCGCTGAAGTATCGGATATCGAAGGTAATCTCATCAAGAACGGATTCTTTAATAATGAGGACGTATCAGACTGGTCTATAGAGTGCGGAGCTTCTAAAATATCAGCAGTTATAGGAGGGGCAGACGCACCGGATGAATATCCTAACTATGGTATGATTGACAGAGATGCATCTGCATCATCTCCATATGATTGTTTTGCTGAGGATGTTACAGACTCACTTAAGGGTGGAGTAACTTATGATTATGAGTTCTACGCCATGCTGTCAAAAGACTATGATGGAGCTCCTTCAGATCAGAGGATAGTTGATTTTGCTCCATATGTAACTATAGGTGGTCAGACAACATATCTGGGTTCCTATTCATCCGAGATAACAGGAAATCCTAGTCAGACACTTGAACCGGGAGTGTGGACAAAGTTCTCAGGAACATTTACACCAAGCTTTACGGGAACTGCTGAGAAGGCTGTTATCCGTATCATTGAACAGGGAACTGATTATGGAAATGGTGTCTGTGTAAAGGGAGATTATTATATTGCAGGCGTTAAGCTTGTTCCACAGGACGGCGCCGGAACGGAGAATGCTATGGGAGTTGAAGAAGATATCACAGATCTCAGATCTGTTGTTGCATCAGCAGAGGGACTTGGTGAAGATGCTATATGCGGAACCTGTCTTGGAAGTGTTGGAGTAAATGATGCAAATCTTATGAAGATTATAGAGAAACATTTTAATGCAGTTACTCTTGAAAATGAACTCAAGATGGACAGCATGTTTGGATATAATAATGATTCTCCTGCTGCAGGAAGTATCCATGAAGAAGAAATAAATGGAGAGAAGATAGAAGTACCTACAATAGATTATTCCAGAGCAGATGCTATCCTTGATAAGATAGTAGAGTGGAATAATGCTAATCCTGATAAGCAGATAAAAGTGAGAGGCCATGTGCTTGTATGGCATTCTCAGGCTCCTGAGTGGTTCTTCCACGAAGGTTATGATAAGAAGAATGATTATGTATCATCAGATGTGATGAACTTAAGACTTGAGTGGTACATAAAGACTGTACTTGAGTATTATACAGGTGAAAGCAGTAAGTATAAGGGACTGTTCTATGGCTGGGATGTAGTGAATGAAGCAATCAGCGACAGTACTGCAACCTACAGAACTGATGAAGAACCGGGTAATGATAAGCTTTCGGATTCCACACATGGAAGTAAGTCAAGCTGGTGGAAAGTATACGGTTCAAATGAATTTATCATAAATGCATTTAAGTTTGCAAATACCTATGCACCTGCTGAGCTTGAGCTTTATTATAATGATTATAATGAATGTGACTCTAATAAAATGAATGGTATAGTTCAGCTGCTGAAGGATGTAAAGGAAGCAGAGGGAACAAGAATCGATGGATTTGGTATGCAGGGACATTATACAGTAAGTGCTCCATCCGTAGATCAGATAGAGAAGGCAGTTAGAGCATATTCTGAAGTTGTTGGAAAGGTAATGCTTACAGAGCTGGATGTAAAGGTAAGTCCTATGTTTGACGGAACAGAAGCAGGACTTCCGGATGAATATGCCCGTCAGGCTGCATATTACAGTGCAATATATGAACTCATGAAGACACTCAACAGTGAAGATGGAATAACAGTTTCAGGAATCACTGTTTGGGGTGTTATAGATTCTTATTCATGGCTTCAGCAGCAGAGTAATGTAGGTGGTGGTGCAACAGGAACTATCCTTCAGTGTCCTCTTCTCTTTGATGGAAATTATAAGGCTAAACCGGCATTCTGGGCTTTTGTTGATCCATCAACTGTAGATCCGTCAGTTCTAATAGTTGAGCGTCCTACTATTCAGATAAAGAAAGGAACTGCAACAATAGGTGATGAGATAGATGCGGTATGGGATGATGTGGAAGAAGTACCGTTGGATATAAGAGTTCAGGGAGCTGAAGCTACAGCAAAAGCAAAGCTTCTCTGGGATGAAGATAATCTATATGTACTCATGGATGTTAAGGATAAGGTACTTAATGATTCAAGTGAAGATGATTATCAGCAGGATTCTATAGAGGTATTTATCGATGAAACTAATTCCAGAGCAGGTGGTTATGACGCAGGAGACAAGCAGTACCGTGTGAGCTATAACAATAAGCTTAGCTTCAATGGAGAGAAATGTCTTGAAGAGTATATTACATCAGCAGTTTCTGTTTCAGATGATGGATATATAGTTACAGCTGCCATAAAGTGGAGCGAGATTACTCCAGAGGCAGGAACTATGATAGGACTTGAACTCCAGATAAATGATGCCGGAAGTGATGGAACCAGAAAAGGTACAATGAGCTGGGCAGATGATACTGGAACATGTTATATGAATCCGGCTATGTTCGGACATGCAGAGCTTGTAGAGTAAGTTAATAGTTGAGAAGTAAGAATGAGTCAATGAGGATATCTCATTGGCTCATTTGTTAATACATATATTAAAGTATTATTTTTTCACATGATTTCCGCGTCG
>DOVG01000231.1 GCA_003520205.1 Lachnospiraceae bacterium | reverse complement strand
GACCAGGGTTTGATTCAATAAATTCGTGCATTTCATTTGTATATCCTGCAACTATAACTATGAAGTCATCACGATCATCCTCCATACGTTTAAGAAGAGTATCAACAACTTCCTGTCCGTAGTCACCTGATTCTTTGTTGTGAGTAAGGGTATATGCCTCATCTATAAAGAGGATACCACCAATTGCTCTGTTTATAACTTCGGTTGTTTTTAGAGCAGTACCACCGGAATAGTGATCAACCAGACCTGAACGGTCAACCTCTATAAACTGTCCGCGGCTTACAACTCCAAGCTGTTTATATATCTTGGCAAGGATACGAGCGATAGTTGTCTTACCTGTTCCGGGGTTACCAGTAAATACAAGGTGGAAAGACATATCAATACGCTTCAGACCTTTTAATTCACGAAGTCTTCTTACTTTTATGATATTAACAAGATGCATAACGTCTTCTTTAACAGAAGCAAGTCCTGTGAGTCCCTGAAGTTCAGCAATGAGGTCATCAAGAGGCTTCTCTATCTCTTCTGAATCATCGCTGCCGCGACGGTTACGACCTACACGACCTTCACCTCGTTTGAAAATAGCGTCTTCCTTTTCTTCTTCCGGTTGGAAATTAAGGAATTCAGATACATCATCAGCTCTTTTTTTCTGGATGTTATATCCGGAGATGTTGATAGCCTTCTTTGTTACAAAGCTTCCTGATTTTTCATCAAAAGTAGTTACATTTTCCAGATCCGGATTTGTGCTGCTTGAGAAAGTAGCAACGCCCTGTTTTCTGTTTGGGTTATCCTGCATTCTAAGGATACTTGTGTGTTGTGAAGTCATTATTCCTGCACTGTTAAGTGTAGCATTAAGAACTTCAACAAAATCAGATAAATGTTTTTTTGTTGCATCATGTACTTCCGGATAGTCTATAAATCCCTGACCAATCTTACGAAAACTGTCAGCTATAAACTTGGATTTTGAAACTGCTCCAGACATCATTGCTTCTTTATTGGCAGCCTGATCAGAAGCAATAAAGTAACGGATTGACTTAGGTGCTTCTGTAAGGAATCTTTCGTCCCTACATTTCTGCTGAACAAATTCTTCGAACTTCTCTTCAGAAAGATTCATTCTAAGGTTTGTTCTGATGAATTCCATCTGATCAGCAGTGTGCTTATTTCCGGGTTCATACAGATATCCAAGAAATACTATTATATCGTGTCTTAAGAGATCTCTCAGAGGCATTCGTGAATCTTCAGGAAAAATCTCTCCGTTTTTATTAATTTCATCTGCATATGCAATGCATTCAAGTATCATGTTTTGTAGATTTCTTACTTCCATATTGCTTGTCCAACTCCCCATGGTTAATTTGCAAAAAAAGAAAAATTTTTCTGCGTTTTCTATTATAACATAAACTTCAGAAAAAAAGTATAGCAACTTTGGAAAACTTTACCGCAATATTTGAGAAGTATTTGAAGAATCGCTATGTTACTATAAATTTGTATCTAAAGTTAAATTTGGGGAGATTATATTATGAAAGAAGAGTTTAAGAAAATAGCTAGTGAATTAGTAGATAAGATGACTCTTGAAGAAGCTGCATCGCAGATTAGATATGACAGTCCTGCAGTAGAGAGTCTGGGTATTCCAGAGTATAACTGGTGGGGGGAAGGATTACATGGACTTGCAAGAGCAGGTACAGCAACAGTATTCCCTCAGGCTATAGCTCTTGCAGCAATGTTTGATAAAGATCTTCTGAAGAAGATAGCAGACGTTATATCTACAGAAGCCAGAGCCAAGTATAACGAGTCTACAAAGCTTGGTGACAGGGACTTATATAAATGTATCACAATGTGGTCTCCAAATGTAAATATATTCCGTGATGCAAGATGGGGCAGAGGTCAGGAAACATACGGTGAGGATCCTTATCTTACATCAAGACTTGGTGTTGCTTTTATAAAAGGTCTTCAGGGTGATGGAAAGTATATGAAAGCTGCCGGATGCGCTAAACATTATGCAGTTCATTCGGGTCCGGAAGCATCACGTCATTACTTTGATGCAAAGGCAACAGAGAAAGACATAGAAGAAACTTATGTACCGGCGTTTGAGGCTGCTGTTAAAGAAGCTGATGTAGCCGGTGTTATGGGTGCTTATAACAGAGTAAATGGTGAACCTGCATGTGCGAGCCAGGAGCTCATTGTAAAGAGACTCAGAGGAAAATACGGTTTTGAAGGATATATAGTTTCCGACTTCCTTGCTCTTATGGATTTTCATGAGAATCATAAGGTTACAGCCAACATCGTAGAGTCAGCTGCCATGGCTCTCAAGGCTGGATGTGATGTAAATGCCGGTTTCGTTTACAGACACATTATGGAAGCGTATGAACAGGGACTTGTAACAGAAGAAGAGATAAGACGTGCTGCAAAGAGTGCCTATGCAGTTAGAGCAGCACTGGGTATGTTTTCTGATGATTGTGAATATGATAAGCTTGGTTTATTCGATATAGATACTGATGAATCAGCAGAACTTTCATATGAAGCAAGTTTAAGATCAATAGTAATGCTTAAAAATGATGGAATTCTCCCTTTAGATAAAAGCAAGATAAATACAATTGGCGTAATAGGACCTACAGCTCAGTCTGTAGCAGTACTTGAAGGTAATTATAATGGTACATCATCCAGATATGTTACAAATCTTCAGGGAATCAGAGATTATGTAGGAAGTGATGTCAGGGTTCTTTATTCAGAGGGGTCACATCTGTTTGAAAATAAAGTTCAGAATCTTGCTTTTGAAGATGACAGACTAAGTGAAGCAGAAATGGTTGCCAGAAATTCTGATGTAGTTATTCTGTGTGTTGGACTTGATTCTACTATAGAAGGAGAAGAAGGAGATACAGGTAATGCATTTGCAGCCGGAGATAAGGTATCGCTTTTCCTTCCTGAATGTCAGAGAAAACTTGTGGACAGAGTTCTTTCAACTGGTAAGCCTGTAATACTTGTATCTAATACGGGTAGTGCTATGGATTATTCAAATGAGGATGAGAAATGCAGTGCCATTCTTCAGAGCTGGTATAGTGGTCAGGCTGGAGGAAAAGCTCTTGCAGAGGTTATCTTTGGCGATGCATGTCCAAGCGCGAAGCTTCCTGTTACATTCTACAAAGATGGAACTCAGCCACCTATAGAAGATTACAGTATGAAGGGCAGAACTTACAGATATCTTAAAACTGCTCCTTTATATCCATTTGGATACGGACTTTCATATTCTGATTTTGAGTATTCTGATGTTAAGTTTAATTCAGGCGATGAATTCACTGTTGAAGTTACAGTTAAGAATACAGGAAAGGTGAAGGCTGTCGAGATTGCTGAACTTTATATAGATAATATGGTTCAGGATAAACTCTCAAACGGAAAGAATTCTGATATAGCTGATCTTCCAAAGCTCCTTCTTGAAGATGATCAGCCATACGTTAGTCTTGCCGGTTTTGAAACTATAACACTTGAACCCGGTGAATCAGGAAAGGTTGTATTTAAGCTTTCAGATAATGCTTTTGATACTGTTCTTGAAGATGGTTCAAGAGTACAGCTTAAAGGAAGTTACAAGATATATGTTGGTGGACAGCAGCCAGATGCAAGAAGTGAAGAGCTTACAGGTAAAAAATGTTTGGAAACAGTTGTTGAAATATAATTTAAGTAATAAATCGAAATTATTTAATAAAAAATTGTAAGCATTTTCTTAAAAATCATTTATACTAATGAACTATAAAACAATTAAGTGTTTTTGAAAATAATTAAGAAAGGAAAATAGACTATGAAATTTTTTATTGACACAGCAAATGTAGATGACATCAGAAAAGCTAATGATATGGGTGTTATCTGCGGAGTAACAACAAATCCTTCTCTTATAGCTAAGGAAGGAAGAGACTTCAATGAAGTTATCAAGGAGATTACTTCTATAGTGGACGGACCTATCAGTGGAGAAGTAAAAGCTACTACTGTTGATGCAGAAGGCATGATTAAAGAAGGTAGAGAGATAGCTGCAATTCATCCAAACATGGTCGTTAAGATTCCTATGACTGTTGAAGGATTAAAAGCAGTTAAAGTCCTTTCTGCAGAAGGTATAAAGACTAATGTTACACTTATCTTCTCAGCTAATCAGGCTCTTCTTGCTGCAAGAGCAGGTGCTACATATGTATCACCATTCCTTGGAAGACTTGATGATATCAGCATGCCTGGTATAAATCTTATTGAAGATATCGTTCAGATATTTGAAAATTATGGTCTTGAAACTGAAATTATTGCAGCAAGTATAAGAAATACTGTTCACGTAACAGAGTGTGCTCTTGCCGGAGCAGATATAGCAACAGTTCCATATGCTGTTATTGAGCAGATGACAAAGCATCCGCTTACTGATCAGGGAATTGAGAAATTCCAGGCTGATTATAAAAAAGTATTTGGTTAAGATATATTAAGGAGGTCGAAACAAATGAAAAATGTACCTGAGGTAAAAATGGGAATAGTAGCAGTTAGCAGAGACTGTTTTCCTATGTCATTATCAGAGAGAAGAAGAAAGGCAGTTGTAGCTGCGTACAATAAAAAGTATGGAGATATCTACGAATGTCAGACAATTATTGAAAATGAAGTTGATATGAGAAAGGCACTTGCAGAAGTAAACGAAGCTGGATGCAACGCTATTGTTGTTTATCTTGGAAACTTCGGTCCAGAGTCAAGTGAGACACTTCTTGTTAAAGAATTCCAGGGACCTGCTGCAATTATCGCAGCAGCAGAAGAGTCTGGTGACAGCCTTCTTGATGACAGAGGAGATGCTTATTGTGGTATGCTTAATGCAAGCTATAACCTTAAGCTTCGTAATCTTCGTGCTTATATTCCTGAAGTACCAGTTGGAACAGCAGATGAATGTGCTGATATGATCAATGATTTTGTAAAGGTTGCAAGAGTAAGAATAGCTCTTAGCGATCTTAAGATTATAAGCTTTGGTCCAAGACCTCAGGATTTCCTTGCATGTAATGCGCCTATCAAGCAGCTCTATAATCTTGGTGTTGAGATTGAAGAGAATTCAGAGCTTGATCTTTTCGAAGCATTTAACAAACATGAAGGCGATGAGAGAATTCCTGCTGTTGTTGAAGATATGACTAATGAACTTGGCGCTGGAAATAAAAAGCCAGAGATTCTTTCAAGACTTGCTCAGTATGAGCTTACACTTCGTGACTGGGTTGAGGCACATAAGGGTAGCAGAAGCAATGTAATCGTAGCTGGTAAGTGCTGGCCTGCATTCCAGACACAGTTCAAATGTGTTCCATGCTATGTTAACAGCCGTCTCTGCAAGGATGGTATCCCTGTATCTTGTGAAGTAGATATCTATGGAGCTCTTTCTGAGTATATCGGTGAGCTTGTAAGTGAAGATACAGTTACACTTCTTGATATCAATAATACAGTTCCGGCAGATATGTACAATGAAGAAATCAAGGGCAAGTTTGCTTATGATTACAAGATTACTGATACATTTATGGGATTCCATTGTGGAAATACAGCTACAAACAAGCTTGCATTCTGTGAGATGAGAAATCAGAAGATTATGGCTAGAAGCCTTCCAGTAGAAGTTACAAACGGAACTCTTGAAGGAGATCTTATTCCTGGAGATGCTACTATATTCCGTCTTCAGTCTACATCAGATGGTAAGCTTCGTGCTTATGTTGCAGAAGGTGAAATACTTCCTGTAAGAACAAGATCTTTCGGAGCAATTGGTATCTTTGCTATACCTGAGATGGGACGTTTCTATCGTCACGTTCTTGTTCAGAAGAATTATCCTCATCATGCTGCTATTACATTCCACCATAATGGAAAACTTCTCTTTGATGTATTTAAATTCCTTGGTGTAAGATTCGATGAGATAGATTATAATCATCCGGCTGGAGTGATGTATAAATCAGAAAATCCATTTGCATAAGTTGCTTTGTTATTTTATCAAAATGCTTTCCTGCTTCGGCAGGAATAGCATTTTGATTTTTACTAAAAGAGTATATGAGGAAGGATAAAAAGTATGTTTATTGGAGTAGATCTTGGAACATCTGCAGTTAAACTTTTGGCTATGAGCTCTGAAGGAAAGATACTTAAAACAGTATCTGTAGAATATCCTATTAGTTTTCCAAAGTCTGGATGGTCAGAGCAAAGACCAGAAGACTGGTATGATGGCACAATAAAAGGAATCAAACTTCTTCTTGAAGGACTTGATGATACAAATGTTGAAGGCATCGGTATCGGTGGCCAGATGCATGGACTTGTTATATTAGATGAAAATGACGATGTTATTCGTCCGGCTATTCTTTGGAATGATGGTCGTACTACAGCAGAAACTGATTATCTGAACAATTGTATAGGAAAGGACAAACTTTCTGAATACACTGGTAATATAGCTTTTGCCGGATTTACAGCTCCTAAGATTCTTTGGGTAAAGAATAATGAGCCTGATAATTTTGCGAAAATAAAGAAGCTTATGCTTCCTAAAGATTATATAGTATATAAATTTACCGGATCATATGTGTCTGATTATTCTGATGCATCCGGTATGCTTCTTATGGATGTTAAGAATAAGTGCTGGTCAAAGGAAATGCTTGATATCTGTGGTATTTCAGATATAGAGATGCCAACACTTCATGAAAGCTTTGATGTAGTGGGTGAAGTTAAAGATACAGTTCTTTCAGAAATTGGTATCGGTGGTAATGTTAAGGTTGTTGCAGGTGCTGGAGATAATGCGGCAGCAGCAATTGGAACTGGTACTGTTGGTGAAGGTGGCTGTAATCTGTCACTTGGAACATCTGGTACACTCTTTATATCTAGTGAGAGATTCTCAGTAGATGATAAGAATTCACTTCATTCATTTGCTCATGCCGATGGCGGATATCACCTGATGGGATGTATGCTTTCTGCTGCGTCATGCAATAAGTGGTGGATGGATGAAATACTTAAAGACAAGGATTATAGTGGTTCTCAAAAGGGTATAGACAAGCTTGGCGAGAATAATGTATTCTTCCTTCCTTATCTTATGGGTGAGAGATCACCTCATAATGATCCGCTTGTAAGAGCCGGATTCCTTGGTATGAGTATGGATACAACAAGAGAAGATATGGTTCAGAGTGTTCTGGAAGGAGTTGCTTTTGGGCTTAGAGACAGTCTTGAAGTTGCAAGAAGCCTCGGTATAAATGTAGAAGTATCTAATATCTGTGGAGGAGGAGCAAAGAGTCCTCTGTGGAGAAAGATAGTTGCAAATATCATGAATATTCGTCTGGAAATACAGGAGAATGATGAAGGACCGGCACTTGGTGGTGCTATTCTTGCGGCAGTAGGATGCGGTGTATTTAAGGATGTAAAGGAAGCAGCTGATAAAATAGTTAAGGTTGTTGAAGTTGTTGAACCTGAACAGGAACTTGTGGACAAATACGAAGAAAAGTATTCTAAGTTCAAGAAGCTGTATCCTATGGTAAAAGATTTGTATAATTAATCTTGGATAATAAGAGGATAGAAGGATGAAAAAGGATTTTGGTATAACAAAAAAGGGGGAAGCTGTAACTGCATATACCATTTGTAATGAGGCTGGTATGTCGGCTACTATAATTAATTTTGGAGCAACTCTTGTAAAACTGGAAGTACCTGATAAAGTCGGAAATATGAGAGATGTAGTTCTTGGTTACGATGATGTCAGCGGCTATGAAAATGGAGAAACATTTTTTGGTGCAGTTATCGGAAGAAATGCCAACCGCATATGTGGTGGAAAAGTTACTCTTGATGGCGTGACATATCAGATGGATCAGAATGATAACGATAATAATCTTCACAGTGGATTTAATGGTATCGATAAAAAGATATGGACAACTCTTGATACAGATAACAAATCCTCTGTTACATTTATCTGTAAATCAAATGATTTAGAACAGGGACTTCCTGGAAATGTTACTATTACTGTAACTTATACTATCACAGATGATAATGAACTGCTTATCACATACGATGCAGCCAGTGATAAGAAAACAGTAATAAATCTTACAAATCATTCTTATTTTAATCTTAACGGGCATTATAAAGGAAACATAGAAGGACACGAGCTTGTACTTTATGCTGATTATTATAATCCGGTTATAGATGAAAAATCTATTCCTACAGAGGAAAATGCTTCAGTAGAAGGGACAGTATTTGATTTTAGAACGGCTAAAGAGATAGGACGAGATATTGAAGCGGATGATATTCAGCTTAAATATGTTGGTGGTTATGACCATAACTATATAATTAATGGTAATTCAGGAGATATGAGACCATTTGCGTCTCTGTATTCAAAGGAAAGCGGGATTCTTATGGAGTTCTCTTCTGATCAAACAGGTACTCAGTTATATACTGGTAATTTTATAGGTGATCAGATAGGCAAAGGTGGATTTAACTATCATAAGAGATCTGGTATGTGTTTAGAACCACAGTATATACCAAATGCAATGAACTTTATTCCGGAAGGAAGTATAGATAGTCCGGTATTTGATGCTGATGAAAGATATCATTCTGTGAGTTGTTTTAAATTCTCTATTAAGTAACTTGTATAACCGTTTTTTATAAGTAATAGACCGAAAAGATGATTTTTAGTCGTTTCGGTCTATTTTTATACATTTTTTATTAATAATCTGTCATTTATTACAAAAACATAGCAATATTTGATAAATAAGTCGCAATATTTGAAAAGTATTATTGTACAATTTTTACTATAATATTTTTAGTCAACCGGCATAGTATACATTATGCCTAAAGTGTGCATGCTTTGAGGAGACGGTTATACTAAGTATTTTAAGGAGGATTTTACAATGAGAAAAATGAGACGTGCTCTCGCCGTAGCACTTAGTGCTATGATGATTGCAGGCGTAGCTACAGGTTGTGGATCTACATCTACTGACACATCTTCTACAGATGATTCTGCAGCTACAACAGAAGCAGCAGTAGATGATACTGCAGCAACTGATGACACAGCTACAGATGATGCAGCTAAAGATGACACTGCAGCAGATGATACTGCAGCAGCTGACGGTGGAACTATCAATGTATGGGCATTTACAGATGAAGTTCCTAACATGATCAAGAAGTTTAAGGAGACACATCCTGACTTCAATTATGAAATCAATGAGACAATTATTGCTACAACTGATGGTGCTTATCAGCCAGCTCTTGACCAGGCTCTTTCAGCAGGTGGAGAAGATGCTCCTGATATCTATGCAGCAGAGGCAGCTTTCGTACTTAAGTATACACAGGGCGATATGGCTCAGTATGCTTGCCCATATGATGATCTTGGTATCAACACACAGGCAGAGATTGACGAAGCTAAGATTGCTCAGTACACAGTTGATATTGGAACAAATCCAGATGGCAAGGTAGTTGGTCTTGGTTATCAGGCAACTGGTGGTGCATTCATTTATAGACGTTCAATCGCTAAGGATGCATTTGGTACAGATGATCCAGCAGAAATCGCTAAGATCATCGGTGCTGGTACACAGAACTGGGATAAGTTCTGGGAGGCAGCTGCAACTCTTAAGGATAAGGGATACGGAATCGTATCTGGTGATGGTGATGTATGGCATGCAGTTGAGAACAGCTCAGATACAGGCTGGATCGTAGACGGAAAGCTTAATATCGATCCTAAGAGAGAGGCATTCCTTGATATATCTAAAAATCTTAAGGATAACGGTTGGCACAATGATACACAGGATTGGCAGGATGCTTGGTTCGCTGATATGAAGGGCGAAGGCGAGAAGGGAATCTTCGGATTCTTTGGACCTGCTTGGCTTATCAACTATACATTAGCTCCTAACTGCGGTGGCGAGAAGGTAGGCGAAGGCACATATGGTGACTGGGCTTGCTGTGCTCCTCCAGTAGGTTTCTTCTGGGGTGGTACATGGGTACTTGCTAACAAGGACTCAGCTAAGAAGGAAGCAATTGGACAGATTATCGACTGGATCACACTTAACTGTACAGAAGATGGTCTTCAGTATATGTGGGCTAACGGTACATTTAATGGTGAAGGCGGTACTAAGGACTGCGTAGCTTCAGCTACAGTTATGGATATATCAGATGGTACACTTGATTTCTTAGGTGGCCAGAATATGTTCGATGTATTTGGCGAAGCTAATGCTTATGCAAATGGTAAGAACCTTACACAGTATGATGAGACAATCAATCAGTACTGGAGAGATCAGGTTCGTCAGTATTCAGCTGGCGAGAAGTCAAGAGACGAAGCTATTGCTGCATTCAAGCAGAACGTAGCTGATAACCTTGCTGTTACAGTTGAGTAATTAAAAAATACAACTCCACTTATTCCGGTGTCTTATAAAGGCACCGGAGAGTGGGATATAACAAGTTCTTGTTATTTGAAGTGTGCACACTTCATTTTTTGACACAAATTTAAGTAGCTTTAATCGGAGGTAAATATGAAAAAGAAGAAATCTGGAGAAATCAGATATGCCAAGTATGGATACATATTTAGTCTTCCATTCGTTATTGCCTACATATTATTCCAGTTATATCCTATTTGTTATACAATATTTATAGGATTTACTGATCTTCAGGGAGCAGCTCCAAAACCTGTACATATTCTTGATGATCCATTATTGAATTTTAAGCAGGTTCTTTCAGCTCCGACATTTCAGGGTGCTTTAAAGAATACAGTTTTAATCTGGTTGGTTAACTTTGTACCACAGATACTTCTTGCACTTGTTCTTACAGCCTGGTTTACAGACAGAAGATGGAATATTAAGGGGCAGGGTATATATAAGGTTCTCTTGTACATGCCAAATATTATTACCGCAGCAACTATAGCTATTCTTTTCAATGCTATGTTTGCATATCCTACAGGACCAGTTAATGATATTCTTATGAGTTTAGGAATATATAAAGAAGCTAAAAACTTCCTGATTAGTAAGGGTATAACAAGAGGTATAGTCGCATTTATACAGTTCTGGATGTGGTATGGTTATACAATGCTTATACTTATATCTGGTGTTCTCGGAATAGATCCGGAAATATTTGATGCTGCTGAAGTAGACGGTGCTAATAAGGTACAGATTTTCTTCCAGATTACACTTCCGAATATAAAGACAATACTTCTTTTCACACTTGTAACATCTCTTATCGGTGGTCTCAACATGTTTGATATTCCTAAGCTCTTTAACTTAGGTGGACCTGATAATGCTACAACTACTACAAGTGTATTCATTTACAATCAGGCATTTAGTGGAAGCTTTATGTATAATAGAGCAGCCGCTGCAAGTATGATTATGTTTATTATCATCATGATATGTTCAGCTGTTCTTTTCTATCTTCTTAGAGAAAAGGATGATGGATATGGTACAACTGATGGAACAGCGAAAACAAGGAAGAAGAAAGGAGGTGCTAGGTAATGGCAGATACATCAACAAAGGCTTATGATAGTGAGACAATGGCACCTGCCAGTCATCACGGAATGAAAGTGGTGATTCATGTAGTATGTATTATACTAGCAGCTCTTAGTGTATTACCTTTCTGGATCATGATTGTTAATTCAACAAGATCTACAACACAAATACAACAACATGCCTTATCACTAATACCATCATCTCATATGATTCAGAATTTCAAAATTCTGACTGGTAAATCATTTAATCCTATGGTGGGCTTTATGAACTCTATCTTGATTTCGGTAGGTGCAACCCTCCTAACAGTTTATTTCTCATCACTTACTGCTTATGCAATGGTAGCGTATGAGTGGAAGCTTAAGAATGCATTCTTCAGCTTTGTAGTAGGAGTTATGATGATTCCTGCACAGGTTACAATGATTGGTTTCTATAAGTTCGTTTATAGAATTGGAATGACTAATCATTTATCAATGCTTATTCTTCCTGCAATCGCTGCACCATCAACAGTATTCTTTATGAGACAGTATCTGTATCCTACCTTATCGATGGAAATAGTTCAGGCCGCGCGTATAGATGGAGCCGGTGAGTTTAGAATTTTCAACGGAATTGTTCTTCCGATTATGAAACCTGCCATTGCTACACAGGCTATATTCTGTTTTGTCGCTAAATGGAATGACCTGTTTACTCCACTGGTTCTTCTTACAAATAAGGAAAAGTATACTATGCCTATAATGGTATCTCTTCTTAGAGGAGATATTTACAAGACAGAATATGGATCTGTATATATGGGACTTACGCTAACAGTTTTGCCACTTATCATAATGTATTTGATACTATCTAAATATATTATTGCCGGAGTTGCTCTTGGCGGTGTTAAGGGTTAAAGTGTAAGATTTAAAGATAATATTTTGTTTGATCGTGAATTAAAGTGAAGGTTAATTTACAGTCTAGTGAAGGTTAAAATATTTAAGGGTTTTTAAGTATTAGTGAGGGTATAAAAAGACCATCCCGAAAAAGGATGGTCTTTTTTGTAAGTTGTAAAAGGTATAATTACAGATTTGAATGATTATCTTTGTCTGCATTAAGTATCAGTTTTTTATAATCGCTTGGCGAATAATTTTTATATTTTTTAAATGTTCTGCAAAAGGATGGAAGAGTGTTGAATCCGGTCTGAAATGCTATATCAGTAATTGGCGTATCAGTTGCGAGAAGAACTTCTGCCTTACTGATTCTCTTCATAGTCAGATATTCATGGAATGTATATCCTGTTTGCAGTTTAAATAATCTTAGAAAATGATATTTTGAAAATCCGGTATATTCTGCCGCCTGTTCAGTTGATATATCCTCTGAATAGTTTATATCGATATACTTAAGCAGTGAATTGATACGTCCTGTAGAATGTGAAGTTGAATCATATTCTTCTTTTTTCAGATTCTCGGAATGTCTGGCTATTTCGATAAATACCTGATACAGTTTATCATATACAATGGTTTCCCAGAAATATGAATTAGTAAAGTATACTGAATTCATTTCCATGAATAGCTTATAAACACTTTCATATATATCCGGACAAGTTTTTGAATTACATAGAAAAGCATCAAAAAACATTGGCTCAATTGATTTATAATCATGTGATCTAAAGAATTGGTTGATTTCTATAAGATATATAAATCTGATTCCGGTTTGATCATTTATATATTCGTGGGACATAAGAGGCGGAATGATGAGTATATCGCCCTCTTTAAGTATATATGTTTTATTATTTGCAGTTATCTGATAATTATTCTGTATACATATAAAAACCTCTAATGCTTCGTGAGCATGTAGAGCGTATCCTTCAGGCTGGTTGTTGTACCATATCCTTACATGTGAGGTCTGGTTATATGAAACCAGTTCTTTTTTATTCGTTACAATTCGATCACCGAGATTTCCATCAGACTGCAGGTATTTTTCGGGTATCGGTGTTTTAGATATATTAGTCATTTATTACCTTCTCATTTATATATTGTCAAGTGAGGTTGCCCTCTGATTTCTTTTTGATTTTAATAATAACAAAAAATATTTTAAAATTCAATCTTATGATTTTTATAGCATTTTTCTTACATTTTTTTTAAATTGTCTTATTGCGTTAAAGTCCTAATATTAGTATAATAGGCTTTGTGTGGTTTTAGCCACGACTGTTTTTTTGAAGGGAGGAATACCCTAGTGTTAAAAGATGCAATGCAAATGGTCGAAGCAGCTGAAAAAGAAGCTCAGGAACTGATTCAAAAAGCCAGGTCTGAAGCAGATCAGATTCGTAAAAAAGCTGATTTAGATCATACTGAGATCATTCATAATGCTGAGATTTCTATAAAAGAAAATGAAGCTCAAAGCTTAGCTAAGCTTGAAAAAGAGAGCGTAGATGCAGCTTCAAAGGCAGAGGCTGATGCATCGCAAAAAGCAAATGATCTTGTTAAGTCTATTGGAGCTAAACAGGAAGAAGCTATTGATAAGGTTATTAGTGAAATAATCGGATAGTTTATTTAAATATTTATACGGAAAGGCGGGATAAACTTGGCTATTGTAGAAATGCGAAAGCTGGGAGTTTATGGTGTTAAGAAGAACCGAAAAGGAACTCTGGAGTTTTTGCAACGTACAGGAGTCATGGAGATAGATGATGTCCCTTCTGATGAGATTCCATTTGAAAAAATGGACACATCCGGTGAAAGATTAAGGTTTCAAAATATCGCTGATGAATTTGAACATGTTATCGAACTTCTAAAGAAGTATGATACTTCCAGATCTGGATCTCTTCTAAATCTTGAAAATACTCAGATTACCAGATCCGAGTATGAAGATATAAAGAAAAGTCGCCGTGATTATTATTCTAAAGTTAAGGAAATACTTTCGCTTGAGAAAAGTCTTTTTGAAAGTAAAGCTACCATAACACGTAAAGAAAATAAGATAGCATCTCTATCGCCATGGTCTAAACTTGATATTCCACTTAATAGTGAGAAAACAAATCGAACGAAGATATTTATTGGTACATTTAATTCAACTGTATCAAAGGAACAATTATTTGAAATTATCTCAGAAGGTCTTACTGAACCGGTTCCGGTCGAGGCTGAAATCCTTTATTCTGAGAGTCAGATAACAAATGTATGTGTTGTTGCGGTTAATAGCGTAGCAGAAAAGGTTGAAGAAAATCTTAGGTCTAATGGATTTAGTAAACTTCCGTTTCTGTCGCACAGGATACCGATAGATGCAATAAATAAAAGAAAAAATGATATAGTAGAAGAAGAAAAGAAGATTGCAGAAACAGAGAAAAAACTTTCATCTTATGCAGAGTTTATACCTCAGTTTAAGATAGCGTCTGATTACTACAGAACAAGGTCTGAGAAGTACAGAATTCTTGGGACTTTACCTCAGTCTGAAAAGGTTTTCTTCATTCAGGGATGGGTGGAAGCATCGAAGGCAGAATCTGTAGCCAAAGCTCTGGAAGAAAAGTTTGAGGATGTTGTAGAGATAGAACAGGATGACGAAAATGCACCGATACTTCTTAAGAATAACAGATTTTCTGAAGCATCAGAAGTAGTTCTGGAATCATACGGATTACCGATGAATAA
>DOVG01000228.1 GCA_003520205.1 Lachnospiraceae bacterium | reverse complement strand
TTATTATTATTTACAGTAGCTGTTCTAAAAGCATCTGTTGGAGCATTATTTCCTAAAAATACAGTAGCATATCCACCATATGTTGTACCATATTTATCACTATTGTTTACAGCTTTATATGTATAATCAGAATCAAAATTAATTAAAACTGTACTTGTATACTTTGACTCAAGAGCTGAATCCTTTATCTCTGTAACAGAATAGATAAAGTTATACATATTGGAATCAGGATCCATAACATGCTGCTTATTATCCTGTAAACTTGCATTTACATATGCATCACAAACTGTTCTATCAAGGATAACTGGCATCTTCTTTGCATATGCTTTAAGTTCTTCCATCTTATCATAGGTAAGGTCATTACCACCGATAACACCGTACTGACCTCCCCATTTATTATTCTGATCGTTACTATAATTATATAAATCTCCATTATGGAAATACATATTATAGTAATTACCTTTTCCCTTTGTATACCAGTTGTCACCTGGCTTTATAGCAGAATTATCTCCACCTATGTAAATAGCATCATAATTATCAAGAAGTGTTTTTCTACTTGCAGCAAACTCTGAAGAAGACATATGAACTACATTGATTTCATCCATAGACTTTCCAGTAGCATGAGCTATTTTGGCTTTCGATATATGCCACTTATAATAATCAGTAACATTTGCGATATTATCCTGAGTTATAAGAGCATCAAGATCAGCAGTATTTTCAAGAAGAGATGTAAGCGAAGCACTAGTACCATAGCTGATTTCATCTGGAGTCTTACTTGATACACCATCAGTTCTCAGGTAATAGAACGAATCACTATACTGTGAGTAAGCATTTGTTCTTGCTGATGCCTTTAGGAAAGTAATACCATAAGCATTATTCCAATTACGTGCATTCTTAAGATGCTGTGCCAAAACAGTATCTATAGGATAACATGGCTCAATTTCAAGTACAGTATATTTATTACTTGAATCAGTAGATCCATGACCTATACTACGGAATGCTCCAGCGTTAATTATATTTGCTATATCTTTAACACCTTCAGCTGTAGTTGATGTAGCATATACTTCATTCATTTTCTGTCTTGCTGTTACAAGAACACTATCGTATTTAGGCTGATCATTAGTAGTTGCAACCTTATTATATAACTGCTTGATTCCATCAGCATCAAGCTCTGAAATAGTACCATGAGATGAACCAGTAGGAGCTATCTTGCTGTCATATAATACATGGACACCATTAGTCATAGCACCAACAAGTGAATTAAAGAGATCATCTTTTCCACTGATATCTACATCTTTTGTTTCTTCTTCAAAGATTACAAAATCATACTGAGTAAAATCAATAGTTTCAAGAGCTGTAAGATCTGTAGCATTACTAAGATCCATTGTCTCAAACTTCAAAGCCTGAGGTCTAGCATTACGTCCATAGTAAGCATATTTGTAAAAATCTGATTCTTCATCTAATACTTTTACTGTACCATCAGGAGTAAATGTTCCTTTTGCTGCTACAGTCTTATTCTTTGGCTGAGTAACTGAAGTATCATTATCAGTAAATGTAAAACTATAATCACCACTACAACAATTAAGTATCTTATTTGTAATAGTAAGATTTGTTGTTTCTGAACTGTTATATATAGTTAACACACGTGCAATATAGTCTGTATGATCTTCTGAATCAGCCTCATTTACATCATCAGTATCTGGATCATCCTCGGCTTTAACCTCGGTATAAGTAACTTTATTCCAACCAAAATTAGGATCTGTAGATTGCTGAGGGATATCACCGTCCAAAGCTTTATAGTTAGCTGTGACATTAGCTGTATTCATAACAGCCTCAATATCCTTAGTCTGATCAAAAGCAAAAGTATTATATGAAGACCCTTCTTTAACATAGTAATTACCTACAAGATCTTTAATAAGTCTTTTGCTCTGCAGTTTTATCTGCATAGTCAGATTATGGCTATCTACTATAAATGGTTTACCATCGGTCACTGCAAATTTTGTAAGAGTCTGAATAAGCTGCTCTGTTATATCATTATCAGTATCCCATAATTCATCAGGATCTTCGCTGAGATAAACTAAATCAGCTTTTTCTATTGCATTAATAAGATTTGTTTCTGCAGTAGAACCAGCGGCTACCTTATTAGAAAATGAATGATAATCAATATTTCCAGGCTTAAAATCCGGAGTAAATCCTTCACTCTTATGTCCATCTAAAACAAGCTTCTCAAATTTACCATCACTATCTACCATTGTACTTAGAGCAGATGGATTAGAACCTGAATAAATCTCAACTATATGATACTCTTTATCAATAGCTGCATCTGTTGAATTAGAGAAATCAATAATCCAATCAATTATAGATGATGGAGTTGTTGTAGGTGTCGCTGCACCTGATATATTCGACTGAACTGAATTACCAAAAGAAGCATCAGTTGAAGTTGCAAAATCACCGGCACCATTTCTTTCATCAGCAAACATCATAGTTATGCCAGAAAAACATATAATGCTAAGAAGCAACACACCTAAGAATGTGATTATAAATTTTCTATTTATCTTTCTCATTTCT
This sequence comes from Lachnospiraceae bacterium, assembly GCA_003520205.1. Classification (GTDB taxonomy): domain Bacteria; phylum Bacillota; class Clostridia; order Lachnospirales; family Lachnospiraceae; genus Eubacterium_Q. The sequence continues at coordinate 5,924 of DOVG01000228.1, read as the reverse complement.
TTGTATTCCTTCCTTTCAATTTATGGAGTCGGTGTAGGTGTAGGTGTTGGTGTAGCAGCTGCTTCCACATCTTCCTGATCTCTAAGAACATATGAGTTACGTATTGCTATTGTTCTTTCTGAATTATATTTACGAGTATTCTTATCAAACATTTGGTTTAATCTGATAGAATTACTCTTGCTATCTATATTACCTACAAGATTTCCAGAAAGAAGATCAGTATAATCACTGGAGGTTTGTCTTGTTAAATCAAACGAAAACGAATTATCATAATAATCTTTCTGAATATGAAGTGTATTACCTGATACTGTATAGGTAACAACACAAGCTTCATAATAAATCTTTTCAACAGCTGTTGAACCATCATCAAGAGTATAGGTTTGAATAACCGGTGATGAAAGCTTAACAGGATAAACAAGCTTTATAGTTGATATATTTAAATCATCAGCTTCATTAAGAGACTGAAATGTATTATTAGTACCATCTCCTATGCCAGAATCAACAAATGCTCCATATATTATCCTATCCTGTAAAGACATATATCTTACCTTATTATAGTAAGAGTCAAACTTCTTACGATTACCTGAAGGATCTGATGAAAGCTTAAACTTCTTATATATATCATCAAGATCGGTAGGACTAAGCTTTACAAGACTGGTTATAATTGAGTCTGTACTTGTATAATCAATACCTGAAAGTCCTGTAGCACCAGCTATTGCATGCGATGTCTGGGTTGTCAGAAAATTCTTATCAGACTCACACGTATACTTATTTGATCCAGCCTCAATATATATATATTTTGCCTGCATGATATCATTTTCAAGTTGGTTAAGTGAATCCATAGCTTCATTTTGAACATCTAGATCTGCTTTAGATTTTCTAAATACCAATGAATTTGATGACATGACACCAACTATGGCTGTTGCAATCAGAGCAAGTATTGCAATGGAAACCATGAGTTCCACAAACGTGAAACCCTTATTATTATGTAGATTTTTCAACATCTCTCAGCCCCTCTCTACTTAATTAATACACTACCATCATCATTTACTTTAACTCTGGCAACTTGATTGCCATTAGCTTTATGGAAGTGATACTCTCCCGATCCAGATATACAATTTCCTCTTTTACCGAAGGAAATATATATCGGAGTAGTTGTGATACTATTTCCAGAAGGATCCTTAACATCTACCCTCTTGGAAAATACTATATTATTCTCTGAATTCTCAAGATCATCATCAGTATTAACTGTACCATAAGTAGAAGTCGCATTATATTCAACAGGAACATATGTGTTTAATACTGAAGCCAAATTTGTATCAGGAGCACTAGCGCTGACATGTTTCGTAAGACATATAGCAACTTTATCATCCGATGTTCTATACATTGCCAAAGCCCATCCATCATAATTTCCTACAGGCTTTCCATCTGCATCAAGATCATCAGGAGTCATATTCATACACTTCTGCTTTAATGTATTAATTTCCTCGCCTGTATTTATTGCAGCATCCTTTGCTCTCGCTGAATTAATTATAGTAAGTGATACAAGTGCCATAGCAGATAGAACAATGATTATTGCTATTACAATTATCATTTCTACAAACGAGTATCCCTTATGATTTCTAATACTCCTAATCATGTATGACCTCCTAATCAACGTTACGCATCCAGTTATTATACTTAATTACATCTGAATAATTAATTGATGTAACATTCCTTGCTGTCTCATCTGGTGCATAATCACCATTCTTTGCTTTTTCTGCAACATCTTCATATGACTTAAACAGACTTAAGAATTTGATAGCATTTGCAGCCCATGTCTGTTCATCACCTGTAGCAGACGCATCATATACTGATGCTTTAGCAAGAACTTCATTCATTATATTTCTACAAAGAGTTGTTGAACTTATAGTATCAAGACTAGCATTATTAGTACCTATATATACCTTACCACCAGTAATGATAAGTCCATTAAACCTGGATATATTCTTAAAGTATACATCTCCCATTGCTACTACAATACCAGTTACTTCTTCAGTTCCAGTAACATTTTTATCTATAGTTACATCGCCCTTTGATGCCCATACTTTATACTGACCAAGATTCAAATTAGTAGGATCTATATCTGTGAAAGATGCTTCAGCAAGCTTATCATAATTCATATAATAATTTATAGGCGTAATTCCTGCTTCACCATTTTTTGATACAAGTTCATCAACAAACTGAGCTTCAGCACTACTAGCATCTACATCTTTAAGAAGCATTTTAACATAATTATAATGTTTATTAGTCTTCTCAATGAATTCTTTTGTATTTACATCATTAGCTGTGTTAGAAGCTGTCTCACCTTCAAGTATACTTGAGATATTACTATCATTATCAATAGTTACACTGAACTCAACATTTTTGTCATAATCAATAGTGCTGTCTATTACTTTACCAGTCTTGGTAATAGCACCACTGGTATATACATTTGTAGGATTAATAGCTGTAGTATTCTCATCAGGTATAGCAATCTGACCAGCGATAAAGTCAGCATAATTTGTTACATTTTGGAGTTCTGCTGCTCTCTTATTTACTTCTTCTCGATCAATTGTAGAAGCAGTTACATGTTCAAGAATAGTCGTATCAATTCCTGTATCTCTATATTTATCTAAAAAGCTTGAATCACCTAATCTATCATGCGTAGAATACTTAGAATCATCATAACCATCTTCATATCCTATATAATCAAGTTTATACTCAGAATTAGGATTTATACAGAAATTGAAGTAATCAAAATAGTCTTTAATAAAGCTTTGCTTAAGTATATCGGCATACTTAGTTATATTGTCCTCTACATCTGTAGAATAAGTACTTGGAATATACTTATCAGAAGTAGAATCACTAGAGAACTTGGCAGTATTGAAATACATATTTCTAACAGCCTGTTCGAAATCAATATAATGATATTCTTTCTTCTTTGCATTAGTACCCGATCCAACAGTTTCTTCCTGAACACTTAATGGAATAAGACCATCCTGACCAAAGTACTTCATAATGAGATTCATATTCTTAAGTCTACTAGTATCAGATAACTGGAAATACTTACCCGCCTTATATTCACGACCACCACCATACTTAGCACCTGTCAGAACATCAATTATCTTTCCACTAGCCTTACTAGGATAGTATGCAAGCTGTGAGCTCTTAACAGAAATACTTTCACCAGTTTTATAGTCGTTAATCTTAGGATCATACTGATACGTAGTACTCTTAGATGTAGCATCTACTCTAGTACCACGACCTTTTGTAATATCATCCTTTCTTTCTTCGGAACTAACCTTTGTATTAGAAAGTTCTATATAAGAACGACCTGCTATAAAGATACTCTTTGTCGAAGAAAGATCAAGACTAGTATGCTGACCATTTACTATTATAGCACTACTGTTATAGTGTCCTCTGTTATAGTAAGTATCATTCTTTGCATTCTTCTTATAGACGATTTCATTGCCAACCTTTTTTACAGATCCATCATCATTAGTTTCAGGAACCATTTCCTGATAGATATTTGCTTCATCAGTATCCTTTTCCTTTGCAGTAGTAGGAATAAAGGATCTCGCATCAACTTGTTCAGAGTTACCGAAACCATAATAAGCACCATCGAGCTTAAGCTTAGAAAACTCTGAATCTATAGTCGTATCGTCCTTAACATACAGATTCGAATTAAATACTGCTGATGAACCAGTTTTAATATTCTCATTAGTTGTTGGAAGCGAGTATCCACCAAGAACAACTTCATCTGTCCATACATTAGTAGCAGCAAGGTCTCCACTATTTAATCCATAAATAGCAAGGCTACCACCATTCATAACTGAAATACTTCCAGGTACAATTACTTTATCTGCAAGTATTGATACACGACCACCATCTATATAGAATCCCGAATACTTACTCTTTGGATTCTTACCATTGTATAAGTTATTTGCCTTATACAAATCATCATCTGTTTCACTATTATTGGTATATCTACCTCTATTATAAAGATTATTAGTAGTTGCACCTGTATAAGTATAATTAGATACCTTATTCATCTTGAAATCTTTGGTTGTTCCATCAGCATAATTATATGCTATTGCATCTGAATAAGTTGTGTATCTGGAATTTCCATAATTATTATAATCTTTATTATAGAAGTCATTAGCTGCATATACATTACCACTTATGGTAAGTATGTCTGAAGAAATTCTATCAAAATCAACTCCAGAATCAGCTATAAGACAATAATCAAAAAGGTCATTTATATCTACTGTATTATTATTAAATGAAATATCAAAATCAGGACGAGTAATCTCTATATCAGTAGAAATAGTCTGTTGAAATGAACCCTTAGCTGTTGATCTCTCATACTTCGCAGTTCTTCTAAGCTTAACATTCTGAATAACTATCTTAGCAAGCTTGCTAGAATCATCAGAACTTGTAATTACGTCTTTATATATAGCCTTCTGATTGTGACTATCGTCAGTAATAAGATATACATACTTTACTGCAAGATCATCATCAATAAGTTCTATCGTCGAATTAGTAATACTGTTTTCAATTACATCTATAAGTTTATCAAATTTACCAGTAGTAGTATTTTTCTTAAACGAAACATCCTGTGCAAGTTCTTTTGCAAAATTATCTTTAAATTTCTGATTTGCATCTGCTTCAGACATATTCACATATGTCTTCTTTGCAGGATCAAAATATATAATTTCCTCTCTTGTCTTCTGGTATGCTTCCATAAGATCATTCATTGTAAGAGAACCAATACCCGAATAAATCTCGTCCATAGCCTGATCAAGATAATAAAAATTACTTCTGGCATTATAATCATAAAGCTTCTGTCTATATACATAGCCTACAGCTGTAAGAAGAGCTCCTGTAAGTATACCTATGAATGAAAGAGCAACTATAACCAGTATCAAACTCGAACCGGTATTATGAAGACTCTTTTTAATTTTATTGATTAACTTCTTCATTTAGTTAGCCCCCTTTGCACCTGTAATATATGTTTTCTCATTTGAACTTTTATTTTCATATACTACCGTAACCTGATAAAGTCTACCTTCATCAGTTACATCTTCTCCATAATATGGAAGGATATGATCATATGGTTTCACATCATTTGAGGCATCATATGAACCATATGGAATACCACTCATTATAACAGTTGGATCTGTTTGATAATTTCTGAAAACAGTTGGTTTGTCTGAAAACAAAGCAGGATTATTAAAATTATCAAACTGTCTTTTTATGGCATTTTCAACTTCACCATAATATGTATGTGCATCCTTTTTATAAGAACCAGTAGCATCATTAAATGGTACACCAATATTAGTATATATATCTATAGGTCTACTAAGAGCTGTATTACTTACTACAATTTTAACATCTCTATAACCACTAAAGTATGTTCTATACATATTATAGTTAATACCTGATACAACTAACTTGTCAGTAGGTGTTGTTGTCTTCTTAGCCCAGTTATCATGTGAAGCTATGAGATATATAGCTGACTTCTCATGTGTTCCACTTGTTCCATCTGTATATTCATCAGTAGTTATATCGATATAATCTCTATCAGCATAATATGTTCTTGTAGTCGAACCACTCTTCGTAGAAAGAAGCAGGGGCTCATAAACAAGATAAACATTTGTAGGTTTATCTGTATAGTATTTTCTATCAAGAACAGGATAAGAGAATGTTCCAGATACGGATGTATTATTATTAAATGGTTTTATAACATCTGATCCAGTACCCTTAAAAGCTATTCTATAAACAACTTCACATCTTACATTATAGTACTGAGGAATATGATTTGCATCTAGTGTACCACCAGTAATAGTAAGATGAATGGATCTACTCTTATCTATAGAGAACGGGTTATTAATAAGACCTTT
>DOVG01000103.1 GCA_003520205.1 Lachnospiraceae bacterium | reverse complement strand
TAGAAACCTTCGGAGTTGATTATCCGGAACCAGAGAAAATGTAATTGTAAGACAAAGGTACTTTTGACACCTACGTCATATAATATAGTAAAAGAAAGAAGTAGATGTAATAATCTGCTTCTTTTTTGTTAACATAACTAGCAAAATGCATAAAAAATGTTGAAATAATTGTATATTTTGATATAATTAGAATATGTTTTCATCAATATGGCATCAATAAAGGTGTCAAGATGAAAGGAGAGTTTAAGGAGGAGGATGCAAAATGAGAAAAAGGTCAATTAAGCAAAAAGCTTTTGCTGTAGCACTAGCTGCAGTATTTGCTATCTCTCCAGGTTTTACAACGGTTACTGCTAATGCTGCCAGTGAAACTATGGAGGAAGTAAGTGAAGCAACAGGTGCTGTAACAGGTTCCAGAATCAGTATAAAGGACAGTGTGGCTCAGGGGCAGATTACAGAACAGTGGACATTTAATTATAATAATGATTCACTTAAGCCTGATGCTAAAAAGAAAGAAACAGTTCATTACAGGTATTGGGATTGGGTAAACGGAAAGTATACCAAAGTCGATGATCCGGATGATACATATGAGGAAACATATAATTTTAAAGTTACATATCCAGAATATACTTATGTATCAAAGTGGAATGATGAAAAAGGAAAAAACGAGTATTTTTTAGCTGAGGGTAAAGAAACTTATTATGATACATGGACTCCGGAATTATCAATTATGATATTTGATTCTGGTGACCGCACAAAACCTGATGGCGGTTGGATGAATAAGGATAAAGCAGGAAAATATGTAATTTCAAGTGGTTATAAAGATATTAGATATTCAGATCCTAAGAATAATTCTAATCCTAAGTATGAATTTAATATAAATTCTGATGATCTGAATCCTGGAAAAAAGGATGTTGTTGGATATATATTAGATTATCCTGCATTTAAAGCTGCTTCGTTAATGGCAGAAGCAGCTGATGAAAAAGCTTTCTATCAGGCATATGTAAATTATGAAAATGAAGTAGTAGACTGGTATAAAAATGGTAGTAAGGGAGACCGTCCTGAAGAACCTTATAGAGATGATTATACTCAGAATATGGATAAAGTATCTGAGGCTGATTATTATATAACTACTAATGTGGTAAATATAGAAGTGGCTATGGCTGCAAGCATTAGTACAGCTGTTAAAACAACATCTGTTGATCTTTCTTTACATGCTTCAGGAGCTACTGGTTATGAGATTTATCGTAAGGCTGGAAAGAAGTATATAAAGATTGCTACTGTTTCATCAGCTAAGTATACAGATAAGGGACTAACATCTAATACTACTTATTCATATAAGGTTCGTCCTTATTACGTAAATCGTCATACAGGAAAGACTTCATATGGAAAGTACACAACTACAGAGGTAACTACAACAGGTAGTGCACTTCGTCTTAAAGCAACAGTTACTTCCAAGAATAAGGTTAAGCTTACCTGGAAAAAAGTGGCAGGAGCTACCAAATATCAGATATACAAGGTAGATACAGGTAGCATGCCTACGATAGTAGAGAATACAGGTAATTGGAATGATGATTCAAATAGTTTCAGTGCGTCTAAGTTAATAAAAACATTAAAGAAGAGTAAAAAATCATATACAGATAAGGATGTACTTTCTAACCGTTCATATAGTTATATGGTTCGTGCAGTACTTCCAAAGAATGGTAAAAAGAATCGTTATATAGATGATTGGGCAGGTGTAAATATAGAATTTGGTTCTTTACAGAATGTAAAGATAGTAAAGGATGCATCAGGAAATAAGACAGTTAAGTGGGATTCAGTATATGGCGCTTCGGGTTATATAGTTGAGAAAAGAGTGACACACTATAAAGTGGATAAAGCCTCATATAATGGTTATGATCTTAAGTATAATGCGTCTACAGGAAATATCTATTATGTGGATGAGGATGATAATGAAACAATAAATGTCTATAAAGTTATTGGAGATAAAGTTTATGAATTAAGAAGTGATGGTACTCCTTATGAATATGTTACATTTAAGAAGAGTGGTAATGTATTATATGAGTATTATTCAGAAGAAGATGCTGTAGGTTCACCTGAATATGTTATTAGTGGAACTGATATTTGCTATGCTAATGAAGATGGTTCAGTACATTATACTGAAGATTATAAAGAATGGGAGCAGTATAAGAAGCTTGGAAAGTCTACTACATCTATCAAACTTCCGGCAACAAAAACAACAGATAAGAATAATAATATAATAACTGAAACAGAGTATAGAATAAAAGCATACAAGGGATCTACATATGGTGAACCATATGAGGTTGAAACAGAAGTTACTTGTGGTGTAGTTACTAAAGTTACAGCTACAAAGGCTGCTAATGGAATTAAGGTTACATGGAGTAAGGTAAAGGGAGCTTCATATTACTTAGTATATCGTGTTCCAACAGACATTTTTATAAAGAATAATGATATTAGTGCATATGATAATAATTATGGTTCACAGGTATATGAATATGTTGGTGCTAAGACTCCTGTCAAGGTTGATGTAGCTGCTTGGAATAAGACTGTAGATGATAGTATTGCTGCTTATAAGAAAGCGTTAGATGCTGATGAAAAAGCATATAAGGCAGCGGAAGAAGCATGGGAAAAAGCTGGTGATTATTCGAAACCATATCCTGAATATGAAGATTATTTTAAGACAAACAGATATGAGTACTTAAATAGGGATGATAAGTTAGAAGAAAATAAGGAATATTATTACCAGAATTATTCATATACAAGAGGCGTATATACTGATGCTGATGCTACAGCAGGCATAATAGATTATTGTGGAGATATTTATTCAGGAAGAATATCAAGGTCAAGAGTTTATTATGATAATAATGGAAAGGAATTAAAAACTCCTGTATTTCAGTATACAGCATATCCTGTAGTAGAAGCAGAAGATGTAAGCAAGAGTGAAATCAAATCCGGTGTAAGCTATACATATTATGTAGTTGCATATATGGGAACACATAAGACTATGGCTGATTATAAGGATAAGAATTCAAAATATGACGATAGTTATTACACAGAGTATAATGAGTATGTTTCTGCTTATAATATGAGCGTAACAGGACCTCAGCTTCCGGTTAAATACTTCTATGGAACAGGTAAAAACAGTTATAGCTATCGCGATGGTGTTAAATATGCTACAAAGGCTAAGGTGGTAAAAGAGTCCAACTTTAAAGATGTATATGGTAGTACAGTTGGATGCAAGACTGTTGGAACTGCTACCTTTACTGAAACAAAGGCTGCTGGAAAACCTACGCTTAAGAGTGTAAAAGCTTCAAAGGGCAAGGTTACTATAAAAATCAAGAAGAAAGTTAAGAATGCAAGCTATTACAAGATCTACCGTTCAACAAAGAAGAAGGGTGCTTATACATCAGTAGGTGTAACAACAAGTGCATCTAAGCTTTCATTTACAGATAAGAGCGCTAAGAAGGGAAAGAAATATTACTATAAGGTTGTATCTGTAGTTAAGAATGAGGCAGGTGGTGAAGTTGAATCAAAGGCTTCATCAATAAAGAGCGTAAAAGCTAAATAATCACATTAATGTGAACATTGACTGTTTACAGTCTATCAGAATAAGGCGGGGAAACCCGCCTTATTTCATTGTGTGAATGTAGATTGATATGTTTTGTACATTTTTTTGGGTATAATGCATATTTTCCATTGCATTATTTGTGTATTGTGATAAAATGAGATAGTCAAAATTCATCAAACTGGCATCAAATTGTTGATGAATAATTTTAAAAAAAGGGAGGAAGTTGAGATGAAAAAATCTCTGAAGAAGGCTTTTGCACTTCTGCTTGCACTTGCAGTTATTTTTGCGACATTCAAGACTGCTCCTGCATCAAGTGCCGAGGCAAAAGGTTCTACTAAGTATTCAGCATCAAAGGTGTATATATCACCTAGTTATCTTAGCGGATATGACAAAGAAACAATATGGAAGAGTGTTCCAAAGAAGCGTGTACAGGTATATGGTGCAAGCTATGTGTATGTATATTATGGAGATCTTGCTAAGATTACAGATGTAAGTGTAAAAGGCAAAGGTCTTGTTGCTTATCCAAGTGATTATGTTGGTTCAACAAATGGACGTAAGTATGGTGAAATTGAATTTGAAGCAAAGAAAGCTGGTACATATACAGTTTCTTTTAAAATTCAGAAAGCTAATGGTAGTAAGACGAAGAAATACTCATTTAAAGTATATGCTTCAGCAACTACAAATCCTTTCAAGAGCGTTAGCTATGCTGGAAAAACAGTGTCTAGCAGTAAAGGCAGCATGAAAAAAGGCGTTCGTACAGTAAAGCGTGTTATAAATTATAAGATATCAAAAAGTTCAGGAAGATTTAAGGTAAATGCCAATTCTGGATATAAGATTACAGGACTTGTTGTTGTAACAAGTAATGGAAAGAATGGAGCTGCTGTTGCTAAGTCTTATAAGAACGGTGCGAATATAAAGACATCTACAAAACGTTCATACTCATCTTATAGTAATGGTAGTTCATCACGTTCTTCACAAAAGTATACAGCTGTATATATCTCATATAAGGACACTAAGTTGGGTACATATGTGAAGTATTCAGTTACAAAGAAGCATGGTACACAGGAGATCAAATGCGTATCAAAGGATATAAACGGTAAAGTTACAACAACTTACTCGCTTCCAAGTACTGGCGGTGGAAGTATTGGTCTATGGAGATATTAAGAGAAGGAGGGAAAAGATATGACACAGTTAAAAAAATCAAAAACACTTATTTATACACTTGTGCTTGCATTCATTGTTGGTTTGTTCTCGTTCTCAGGTGCTCCTGTAGAGGCTGCTGCTAAGAAAACAAAGCTTAAAACAGTTAAATATGAAGAATCAGTAGGTGGATCGCGTTATTATTATAATGTTACTGACCTTAAGGTAAAGAAGGGTGGTAAGAAAGTAAAGAAGATTAAAGTTGGAACAAACAAAAATAATTTCAAGTTAAGAACTTCTAAATATTATTATTCAAGCGAAAAGGGTAAGAATAATTATAAGTGGAAGACAACTTATGACTATAATCTTTATTTCCTTAAAGCAGGAACATATACTGTAACATATAATACATATGAATCTGGAGGCTATTGCTCAGATAGTAAGGGTTCTTATGAAAGACCTGGAAAGATTGTTAAGCATACAGAGAAGATTACTGTAAGAGCTCCAGGATATGGCGTTAAGATGTGTAAGCTTGGTAGTGCGATAGACAGCTATTCTGTTTCAAGCAAAGGCTTTAAAACAACATCTACTGAGAAGTATAAGCCATACCTTACATCTAAAAAGGCTAAGCTTACTGTAACAATGTTCAAAGGTTATAAGATAAAGAGTATTCAGGCAAGCGGATATGATTCAAATGGAAGATATGTAACTAAAACAGTTAAGAATAAGAGTAAAATCGACGTATCTTCTTATAAATCACCGGGAAGTCATTATGCTCCTTCTACCAGAATAGAAGTAACATACAAGACTCCATATGGTTATACAGATTCAGATACATTCTATTTCTATTATGGTAAATAAAATATTTTAGACTTTACAAGCGGACGAGCCTCGGCTCGTCCGTTTTTACGTTTATCTGCCTATAGGTTACTCCTTTTTTTCTGTCAAGCATTTTTGATTATGTCCCGAAATGATTAAAACATTTGCCCTGGATTTTCCAGGGCTTTTGTTATGCTTGGGGCTCCGCCCCAAACCCCGTCCTTCGCCAGGAAGGCGAGGGAACAGCTATTGCTGTTCCGGGGACATTAGGATTATCCGTGTCACTTCGTCAAGGGCTGCCCGGATGCTTTGCATCCAGCGTGCTGTCCCTTGACTCCGTTCCCGCACCATCTACATACAAGCTTCAAGATTATCAAAAAGATGATGTTGTTGAGATAATACAAATCTCATAAATGTCTGGCTTCTCCAAGGATGATTCATCGGTGGAATATATCTCTTTTTCGGTTCTATTTTTTCGAGTTTAAACTCAGTATCAAAGTCTTTAGATTCATTTTCGCGTATAGGTACTTCTTCTAACGCGTAGATATATTTGTCGTTGACGCAACAATACATTTTTTGATCGAAAGCTTTTATGACCATTACTTTTGTTCCTCTTAAGTAATGAGCTTGCATTCCGTATTTATCAATCATCTTGTAATGCTTACTAAAGTAACTGATACAATGACCGCTGTCGACCTGTCGCTCAGTTATTGTTGCAAGAGTAAGATTGATTTTTTCATCATCTGGTTGCGTTTCAAATACAGATTTGATACTATCAACGGGTAGAGCAAACTTAGCGTTGAATTCGTCGATGTAGGAGTCTAGGAATTCGTTTGCTGAGTCTATATCAGTTATGCCTGCCAGTCGTAACTCGATTGGCAGTCGTGACTGCAAAGTTTGAAACATTCTTTCTACGCGGCCTTTAGCCTGAGGTATGCTACTGTATTCAATACTGGTTCCTAGTTGTTTGCAGGCGTAAGCAAACTGTGTGCAAGTATCTTCTCCGATGTCGGGGGAGTTTTTCTTTTTATAGGTGAATACAGTGCGTCGGTCTGTAAAAAACTTATAAGGTATTCCATATCTTTTGAGTATCTGATAATAAACATTGTAATAACCCTTTAAAGTTTCTTGCTTATCAAAGAAAGCACCGGTAATTCTTCCGGTAGCATCGTCTACAGCGATATGAAGAGTTGTTTTTCCTGTACCGAACCATTGGAATGGAGACGCATCCATTTGTTCCAGTTCTCCGAAGTAAGCACATCTTGGACGCCGTGAATGAGCATCTTCAACTGCGACAAGATTATTCTGAATCTGCTCTACTTCCTTCTTGGTTTTTGCAGCTTTCTTATCTGCTTCCAGTTGTTTTTTTATTCTTTTCTTTTTAGCTTTTGTGACGCGTGGAGATAAGATGTATTCTGCTTCAAGTATTGATGCTACAGTTGATACGGAAAGGTGGATATCCTCATTTTTATCAAGCAGTTCGGTGAAATGTGTGAAATTAGCATCATAATACTTATTTTCGTATAAACTAAGAACTTCATGTCGTGTTTTATCAGGTATAGTTGATACAGGTTTTCTACCTTTATTGCCGTGCGAGAAAGCAGCTTTACCATTTTCCTTATAAGCATTAATCAAGCGGTTAAGGTGTCTCCTGGTTATTCCAAGAGAGAGTGCAGCTCGATTCTTGTTTCCTCCTTCGTCTACAAGTCGTTTTACTACTTCATACTTCTTTTGTTCATCCATATTTAAGTCAATTCTCCTCATCATATCCTCCTCTCAAGTGAGAGGATAGTATACCACATTGGGACATTTTCATTTGTGGTTTAATAGGACATTATCAAAAATGGCTTATAAAAAAAATAAATAGTTTAAAAGATTCCTTGACAAATGTAGTTAAATGTAGTAACTTACTGTATGTTGTTTAAGCAAACATACAGTTGCTTATAAAATGAAGTAGGGTATCCACTCTCACCTGGGACAGCCAATAGAGCAGTCGGGTCGAATATCAGTTATGACTTATTAGTGGTCATATTATGTGATGTGTTACATTTATGTATACATAGTTATTATACTATAGATGCGACATGTTGTGTACTGTTATTTTTGTGGGTATCACTTCTGTGATATCTTTTTTTATGCGGAGGGTAAAGCAATAGACTATTTAATTAATGAACAGATTCGTGATAAGGAAGTAAGAGTTATAGGATCTGAAGGAAATCAGCTGGGAGTTATGAGCGTTCAGGATGCAAGAAAAGCTGCTGAAGAAGCAGGTTTAGACCTTGTAAGAGTTTCGCCAAATGCGAATCCACCTGTATGCAAGATAATAGATTATGGCAAATTCCGTTACGAGATATCTCGTAAAGAGAAGGAAGCTAAGAAAAAGCAGAAGACTGTTGAGATTAAAGAGGTTAGATTATCTCCAAATATCGAAGAAAATGATCTCAATACCAAAATCAGTCAGGCTAGAAAATTCCTTGCTAAGGGAAATCGTGTTAAGGTAACACTTAGATTCAGAGGACGCGAGCTTGCGTATGTGAATCAGAATAAGCCTATACTTGATGATTTTGCTGAAAAACTTTCAGATGTTTCTGTTATAGATAAAGCTGCTAAGTTTGAAGGAAGAAGCATGACTATGTTTCTTGCTGCAAAAAATAAATAATGCATAATATTTCGATAAACATCGAAATCGTATAAAAAGGAGGAAATAATAATGCCAAAGTTAAAGACAAAAAGAGCTGCTGCAAAGCGCTTCAAGGTTACAGGTACAGGAAAGCTTAAAAGAAATAAGGCTTACAAGAGCCATATCCTTACAAAGAAAACAACTAAGAGAAAGAGAAATCTTAGAAAAGCAACTATAACTGATAAGACAAATGAGAAGAATATGAAAAAGATTCTTCCATATCTGTAAGATTTAAGAATATTACCCGTAATATTATCAGAATAATAATTGGTTGTTCCCGTTGGGAATATGATTGGAGGATAAAAAAATGGCAAGAATTAAAGGTGGCGCTAATGCCAAGAAAAAGCATAATAAAGTATTAAAGGCTGCTAAGGGTTATCGTGGATCCAGAAGTAAGCAGTATAGAGTTGCAAAGCAGTCAGTAATGAGAGCACAGGCTTCTGCATTCGCAGGTCGTAAAGAGCGTAAGAGAGATTTCCGTAAGCTCTGGATTGCTCGTATTAATGCAGCTGCAAGACTGAATGATATATCATACAGCCAGCTTATGCATGGTCTTAAGGTAGCTGGTGTAGATATGAACCGTAAGGTTCTTTCAGAGATAGCAATAAGTGATCCTGAAGGATTTACAAAGCTTGTAGAAGTTGCTAAGGCAGCACTTGCATAATATCTTTTAGATATAAATATAGTAATAAAAGATAACCTTGCATTATGTGAGGTTATTTTTTATTAATTATTTTATATTTTTTGTTGACAAAAAAGAATTACAGTGGTATTATATACAAGTCGCGTGTGAGAGTACACGTAATAAAATAATATTAAGCGGGAGTGCTGGAATTGGCAGACAGGCTAGACTAAGGATCTAGTGATGGCAACGTCGTGTGGGTTCAAGTCCCATCTCCCGCACACGTAACCTTAGTAAATAGTTGATTTCTGAGAGGTCAGATCAAAAAGTAATCACTGAGGTAATCAAAATATTGAAAGGAGTAAGTGTAAGGTGGTGGCTTATTCCTAAGGATAGTAGATTAATTATCTGCTATTTTTTTTTAATATCATATACGCTGTAATAGGCTCATATATCAATCTTGATTAGATTATGTATAAATTGTCATAAATTCAATTTAAAGGCATTATATGAGCTTTCAGAGTGTTATATGATTGGATATATGATAATAGAAGACTTATGTAGCTATGTAAATTTATATAGATAGTACTTGAGAAGTTATTAGCACATATTTATATATATTTTATTTTTGATTGATGAATAGGGGAGGGATTCAATGAAGAAAAAATTGAAACAAGTTAAGGCATGTTTAATGGCAACGGTATTATTGGCTGGTTTGATGACTGCTAATTTTGGAGTGGCTAGTGTTAAAGCAGAAACGACTGATTCGACTGAAGAATATGGAGGTGGTAATATTTCTATGCCATGGGATGAAAATGTTCCTGTGGCTGATGACTCCTTAACAGTTGAGAAAGTCGATGAGTTAATTAATAGTGAGTCAGACGATGAAGACGATGAATTGCTTCATAATGATAAATCAAAATATGTGCCGACAGGTGAAATAGAAAGTGCATATCCGGCAAGCTGTTATACTCAGACTGCTATTTTAGAACATCTCAAAAAATATGCTCCGCCATCAAGGAATCAGTCTCCTTATGGAACATGTTGGGCACATGCCTGTGTTGCACTTGCAGAATTATACGCGATTAATCAGCAAGGTGCTGACAGGGATAATGTTGATTATAGTGAGAGGCATCTTGCCAGATATACCCTTGGGTATGGTGAACCACATATGATATCGGATGCGGAATCAGGCGATACTTTAACCTTTGAAGATAGCGGGGTTAACTGTAGTAATATTACTGATGATGATGAGATAGCCATACTTATGAGGGGGGGAAATGCTGGTGAGGCCGCACAGGCTCTTATGAGATGGAGAGGTTTTGCTTCAGAAAGCACCGCACCATATCCTACTAATAAGTCAAGTGATACAAAGCCTATTTCACCTAAAGTGTATTGGAATAAAACTACTACGTACAGTGATGAGCAGCGTCTTGAGAACTGTTATATAATCAACATCAAAGAGAATCCGGATATAGTTAAGCGGTACATAAAAGAATATGGCGGAGTTTATGCAACGTTCCATGCAACGGATGGTATTTCAAATATTTATGGTCTTGAGTTTAATTATGAAAATAACTGTTTCTATGAGCCTGTGAAGAAAGATATTAATCATGCAATAGCGATTGTTGGCTGGGATGACAATTATCCCAAAAGTAATTTTCATAATACTCCTGAGACAAATGGAGCATGGCTGGTCCGAAACAGCTGGGAATCAACAACTACGCCTAAATTCGGTTACGATACATATTTTTGGCTGTCATATTGCGATAAGAGCCTTGCAGAGTCTGCCTATGCTTTTAAGCTTCAGGATAAGAATGAATGGAAAGATAATAATTATTATTATAATACACAGTATTGTGGAATAAGTAGTTATTCGGGTTCTGGATACAAAGCGGCCAATGTTTTTGTTGCAAATAGTACTTCAGATAAAGAAGTACTTGAATCGATTTCATTTAATGTATTAATGGGTAGTGTACCTTACGGAGGAGAAGGATATACGGTTGAAATATATCGTGGACTAAATGAAGGCGCCGATCCGGATTCGGGTATTCTTGCTTCCAGACAACAAGGTACCATACCATTTAAGGGTACTTATACAATAGACCTGGATGCACCGGTTATATTAAACAAGGGAGAGCGTTATTCTGTTATTGTTGAACTTGATGGAGGGACAGTTGATTTAGAACCGGGACTATTTTCGTCATCAGATATTTGTACTATGGATGCTGGTTGTGGTGCAGAAGGTCAGAGTTTTCTAAATGATGGCTGGACATGGAATGATAATAAAAAAAATTTCTGCGGCAACTGGTGTATCGGAGCGCAGACGGTTGATATGCCTAGCCTTGCAGCTGTTGCAGGTTCGGATTATAAAAGTGTTAATCTTTCGTGGAATGCAGTAAAGGGTGTTAGCGGCTATGAATTAAGAAGAAGCCAAAAGTCTAATGGAACATATACTAAGATTGCCAGTCTTAAATCATCTGTTAATAGCTACACGGACAGTAACATAACAAAAGACGAAAAATATTATTACAAATTGTATCGAGTTGTGGACGGAAAGGTTGATGAGAGATACTGTCCTGAACCGATAGAAGTGTATGCAGGTGAACCGTTTAAAATTGAATATCCACTTAAGGTAGGTGGCAAGAAGGTGACGGACATAAACGCAGGCAATGTGTTTGGTGATTCCGATTGCAAGGTGAAATATGATGCGGACAATAATACACTCACGCTGAATGGATATGCCTATGCCGGTAAGGATCCGGCTATAGAGTATACCGGCGACGCTGAGCTGAAAATTGAAGTGGTAGGGAATTGTTTTATAGTACCTGGCGGTAGCTATGGTATTAAATCGTCTAAAGGTGCTCTTAGATTTTCAGGGAAAAATGCTTTGCAGGTATCCTGTTCTAAAGATGGATCCAATGCCATATATTCTGTAGGGGATATAACTATAGAAAGCGGAGGTTTGTATGTAGATGCTAAGAAGAACGGTATCTACACTTATGGTGACGTTATTGTCAAAGGCGGTAAGGTAGAAGCAAAAGGAGAGGTTGGCATTCATATGTTTGGTAACGTCAGCATTAATATCTCCGAAGGAACAGTGACTGCTAAAGGTATAGGTGATAACGGAGTAGGCGTAAAAGCTGTTGGAAATCTGACCATTACAAGTAATGGAACAATCCAGGCTCAGGGCGGTAAAACAGGAATCTTATGTGAGTCAGGCAACGTTTCACTTGCTGGAGAAGGAACAATCCAGGCTCAGGGCGATGAAACAGGTATCTTTTGTGACAATATAATTAGTATCAAAGCTGGGGAAGTTAACGCCACAGGCTCAGTACAGGCCATCGAGGGCAAAGTTGTAAACGCTATTCTCGGAGCAGGCTGGACAGATACAGAAGGCAAAAATGGCAAATCATTAATCCCAATCAGCGAAGAGAAAAAGGAACTTAGCTATAAGAAGGTTCAGTTCTCTGAAGAACTGGCTTCGGTAACAACCACAGTAAACTTCAAGGTGGTAAATGGTTCATGGGATGACGGAGAGACAAAGGACAAGGTTGTAAAGATAGAGGGCTTTGAAGGAGATGTTTTAAAGCTTTCGGCAGATAATATACCTGCAGTTGGAACCAAACCTTCTGACGGCTACAAAGAAGGAGCGTGGGATATTATTCCGGATACAACTACTGAAATTACTAAAGATATAACATATACTTATATGTATGAAAAACAGGAAACTTCAGTAGTCCCTACAACGGAACCAACAACAGAACCAACAACAGAACCAACAACAGGACCTACAACAGGACCAACAACAGAACCTACAACAGGACCAACAACAGAACCTACAACGGAACCTACAACAACGCCTGATATCACTCGTGATAAAAATGATATATCTCCATCAAATCCTGTAAAGGTAGATGAAATAGAGAAGACTATCTTTAGTATTAAGGACGAGAAGGATACAAAG
>DOVG01000029.1 GCA_003520205.1 Lachnospiraceae bacterium | reverse complement strand
CTTAAGCCTTTTGTCCAGCGATGATAACTGCATGAACTTATTAATCACTTAAATAGGAGGAAAGGCGAAATGTCACGAATTGGTAAAATGCCTATCGCTGTACCTGCTGGTGTTACAGTAGATATAGCAGAAAATAATAAGGTGACTGTAAAGGGTCCTAAGGGTGAGCTTAGTCGTGCCCTTGCTCCAGAAATGGAGATTAAGCAGGATGGAGATATAATAACTGTTTCTAGACCAAATGATCTTAAGAGAAACAGAGCTCTTCATGGTCTTACAAGAACCCTTTTAAATAACATGATAATTGGTGTTACTGACGGATATACAAAAACTCTTGAGGTTAACGGAGTTGGTTACAGAGCTGCAAAGCAGGGTAAGAAGCTCGTGCTTAACCTTGGATATTCACATCCAGTAGAGATGGAGGACCCGGAAGGACTTGAAACCAAGGTAGAAGATAATAAGATTATCGTATCTGGTATCGATAAGGAGAAGGTAGGACAGTATGCTGCAGAGATACGTTCTACAAGAGCTCCAGAGCCATATAAGGGCAAGGGTATCAAGTATGATTATGAAGTAATCAGACGTAAAGTCGGTAAGACTGGTAAGAAGTAGGAAAGGCGGAGTGTGATATGATTAATAAGGAATCAAGAAATGTTATTCGTCAGAAGAAGCATTTAAAGATTAGAAATCGTTTCAGCGGAACAGCTGAAAGACCAAGACTCGCTGTTTATAGAAGCAATAATCATGTATATGCTCAGATTATCGACGATACAGTTGGTAAGACCTTAGTTGCTGCTTCTACGGTTGAGAAAAGCGTTTCTTCAGAATTAGAGAAGACAAATGATAAGGCTGCAGCAGAGTATGTAGGTAAGATCGTTGCTGAGAGAGCTCTTGCAGCTAATATCAAAGAGGTTGTATTTGACAGAGGTGGATTTATCTACACTGGTAAGATCAAGGCTTTAGCTGATGCAGCTAGAGAAGCCGGTCTCGTATTCTAATAAGGAGGAAACATAATGAAGCATACAAAAATAGATGTAAGCCAGATGGAACTCTTTGACAGCGTTGTTGCAATTAAGCGTGTAACAAAGGTTGTTAAGGGTGGACGTAATATGAGATTCTCAGCTTTAATAGTTGTTGGTGATCGTAACGGACACGTAGGAGCTGGCGTTGGTAAGGCTGCAGAAATTCCTGAAGCTATCAGAAAAGCTAAGGAAGATGCTATAAAGAAGCTTGTAACTGTTCCAATTAATGAAAATGGAAGTATACCTTACGGTTATACAGGTGAGTTCGGAAGCGCAAGAGTACTTCTGAAGTCTGCTCCTGAAGGTACTGGTATCATCGCTGGTGGTCCGGCACGTAGCGTGCTTGAACTTGCAGGATATAGAAATATACGTACAAAGTCACTTGGTTCAAACAATAAGCAGAACGTAGTTCTTGCAACAATCGAGGGACTTAAGGCCATTCAGGATCCAGAAGAAATCGCAAGACTTCGTGGTAAGTCAGTTGCTGAGATTCTTAACTAGGAGGTAATTGAAAATGGCAGATACATTAAAGGTAACACTCGTAAAATCACCTATTGGCTGCATTCCAAAGCATAAGAAGACTGTTGAAGCTCTTGGATTAAAGAAGCTTCATAAGACAGTTGAGCTTCCAAATAATGCAGCTACAAAAGGTATGATAAATCAGGTAAGTTATTTACTTAAGGTTGAAGAGTAAGGAGGACGTGAAGATGGAATTATCAACTCTTGCACCAAATCCTGGAGCTAAAACACGTGATGACTTCAGACGTGGTCGTGGTCATGGTTCAGGAAATGGTAAGACTGCAGGTAAAGGACATAAAGGTCAGAAGGCACGTTCTGGAGCTCCAAGACCTGGCTTCGAGGGAGGCCAGATGCCACTCTTTAGACGTATTCCAAAGAGAGGCTTTACATGCAGAAATACAAAGTTTATAGTAGCAATAAATGTTTCTGATCTTAACAGATTTGAAGATGGTGCTGAAGTAACTGCAGAGGCACTTAAAGAGGCAGGAATTGTTAAGAATTCAAGAGACGGAATAAAGATATTAGGAAATGGAGAACTTTCTAAGAAGCTTACAGTTAAGGTTAATGCTGCAAGTAAATCAGCTATTGAGAAGATTGAAGCTGCAGGCGGTAAAGTAGAGGTGATCTAGTTATGCTAAAAACCATTAGAGATGCTTTCAAGGTAAAAGAGATAAGAAATGGACTTATATTTACATTTTGCATCTTAATAGTTGTAAGGCTTGGTTCGCTTATTCCAACTCCTGGAGTAGATACTGCTAAGCTAAGCAATTTCTTCGCAAATAACTTGGGAAGTGCAAATACACTTCTTGATTCATTTACTGGTGGATCATTTTCACAGATGTCTATATTTGCACTTTCGGTAACTCCTTATATTACATCATCTATCATTATGCAGCTTCTTACAATTGCTATTCCGGCACTTGAGGAGATGCAGAAAGATGGTGAGGATGGAAGAAAGAAGATAAATGCAATTACCAGAGTAGTTTCTGTGGCACTTGCAATTATCGAAGGTACAGGTCTTGCTGTTGGCTTCGGACGTTCAGGACTTTTATATAAGTATAATTTCCTGTCTGTCGCAGTTATCGTGCTTACACTTACAGCTGGAAGTACATTTATTATGTGGCTCGGTGAAAGAATTACAGAAAAGGGTGTTGGAAACGGTGTTTCCATCATCCTCCTTATAAACATCGTTTCACGTATTCCTAATGATTTTGCAAACCTTTATGAAATGTTTGTAAAGGGCAAGGATCCTGTAAAGATGGTCTTTGCAATAGTAATAATTCTTGCAGTAGTTATCGTAACTGTAATACTTACCATTCTTCTTAATGACGCAGTCAGAAAGATTCCGGTACAGTATGCTCAGAAGGTACAGGGAAGAAGATCTGTTGGTGGGCAGTCATCACATATTCCTCTTAAAGTAAACACAGGAAATGTTATGCCTATTATCTTTGCTTCAACTCTTATGTCGATACCTTCAATCATAACTAATCTCTTTAATGTAAATATTAAGAGTCAGGTTGTTGCAAGAATCTTTGAAGGACTGAATTCAAATTACTGGTTCAGACCTGGATATCCTTGGGCATATATTGGACTTGCTGTATATATAGCACTTGTAATATTCTTTGCTTATTTCTATACATCAATTTCATTCAACCCTATGGAGATTGCTAATAATCTTAAAAAGCAGGGTGGATTTGTTCCGGGTATCAGACCAGGTAAGTCTACTCAGGATTATTTAAACAGAATACTTAACTATATTGTAGTTATCGGTGCTATTGGTCTTATAATAGTAGCTATGATTCCTATATTCTTTAACGGAAGATTCAGCGCTGATGTATCTTTCGGAGGAACATCACTCATCATTATCTGTGGTGTTATTATAGAGACAATCAAGCAGATCGAATCTAAGATGGTAGTTCGTAACTATAATACATTTCTTAGCAAATAATTAAATGCCTTCCCTCTTATGGGGGAAGGTGTCGTTTGCTTTATAGCAAGGAAAGGAGTAGCATATGAAGATAATAATGCTTGGTGCTCCTGGTGCCGGAAAAGGTACTCAGGCAGATATGATTTGCAGTAAGTATAATATCCCACATATCTCAACAGGCGATATATTCCGTGCAAATATTAAGAACGGAACTGAGCTTGGTAAAAAGGCAAAGGGATATATGGATAAAGGTGAACTCGTACCTGACTCACTTGTTGTTGATCTTGTAATAGACAGAATACATCAGGATGATGCAAAAAACGGCTATGTACTTGATGGTTTTCCAAGAACTATTCCTCAGGCAGAGGCTCTTGACAGTGCTCTTGCAGAGGCTGGAGAATCAGTTGACTATGCTATCAATGTTGATGTACCTGATGAGAACATCGTAAACAGAATGTCTGGAAGACGTGCTTGTGTAAAATGTGGAGCAACATATCATGTTAAGTACAATGCACCTAAAACAGAAGGCGTTTGCGATAATTGCGGTAGCGAGCTTATTCAAAGAGATGATGATAAGCCTGAAACAGTTCTTAACCGTCTTTCAGTTTATCATGAACAGACACAGCCTCTCATAGATTATTATGAAGGAAAAGGATTAGTTAAGAACATAGATGGTACAAAAGACTTAAATGATGTTTTTGAAGACATCGTTAAGGTTCTCGGATAAAAAAAGGAGAAACTATATGTCCAAAGCTGACGAAATAGAGTGCGAAGGCGTAGTATTGGAGAAACTTCCAAATGCCATGTTTAAGGTTGAACTTGAGAATGGCCACGAAATACTCGCTCATATAAGCGGAAAGCTCCGTATGAACTATATAAAAATCCTTCCGGGTGATAAGGTAACAGTTGTACTTTCACCTTATGATCTTTCGAAGGGAAGAATAACTTGGAGAGCAAAGTAGTAAAAACTACTTGCAATATAATGCATTAGATGATACAATCAATTTTTGCATGACACTTTTGGAAAGGAGAGTATTTTAATGAAGGTACGCGCATCAGTTAAACCGATTTGCGACAAGTGCAAAATCATTAAAAGAAAAGGCAGAATCCTTGTGATCTGCGAAAATCCAAAGCACAAACAACGTCAAGGATAATCATATATTACGATTCTTGAAGGATGTACGAAGGAAGGTGTTTAGCCCACCTGATATCGCACTATCCTTGTTTTGTGCGTTTGCTACCTGGTTATTATATGTATATGAGTATCTACATATATTTGTAATGATGTAAGGTAGGAAATTCATATCTGCCTGTATAGGTTATAAAGGTATGGACAAAACGCGGCTCACTGACGCGTCTAATGTCAGTGAAATACATATCGATAAAGTCGATATGAGCGGCTGAAAGAAACATTTTAGTTAAATCAATTTGGAGGTAGAATTAATGGCTCGTATTTCAGGTGTAGATTTACCTAGAGACAAGCGTGTTGAGGTTGGTCTTACTTACATCTATGGTATTGGACTTCCTACATCACAGAAGATCTTAACAGAGACAGGTGTAGACTTTGATACCAGAGTTAAGGATCTTACAGATGATGAAGTAAGAAAGATCAGTGATTATATCAACGAGCAGCTTGAGGTTGAAGGTGATCTCAGACGTGACACAGCGCTTAATATCAAGCGTCTGCAGGAGATAGGTTGCTATCGCGGCATACGTCACAGAAAGGGTCTTCCTGTACGTGGACAGAACACAAAGAACAATGCACGTACTCGTAAGGGACCTAAGAAGACAGTTGCAAACAAGAAGAAGTAATTATGATTATATTGGAGGATATATTTAATGGCTAGTAATAAGGTTACAAAGAAAGTAACTAAAAAGCGTAACAGACGTAATGTGCAGCATGGACAGGCTCACATTCAGTCTTCATTCAATAATACAATCGTAACATTAACAGATGCTGAAGGAAATGCTCTTTCATGGGCAAGTGCAGGTGGTCTTGGATTCAGAGGATCTAAGAAGTCAACACCTTATGCAGCTCAGATGGCTGCAGAGACAGCTGCAAAGGCTGCTGCTCCTTACGGACTCAAAACTATTGATGTTATGGTTAAAGGACCGGGAAGCGGTCGTGAGGCAGCTATACGTGCTCTCGCAGCTTGTGGACTTGAGGTTCTTACAATCAAGGATGTTACTCCAGTTCCACATAATGGATGTCGTCCACCAAAGAGAAGAAGAGTCTAATTAAGGAGGTAAGGATAAAATGGCTATTAATAGAACACCAGTTCTTAAGAGATGTAGATCACTCGACATGAATCCTGCTTTCCTCGGAGTTAATAAGACATCTCATAGAAAGAACACAAAGGCAAACAGAAAAGTTAGTGAGTACGGACTTCAGCTTCGTGAGAAGCAGAAGGCAAAGTTTATCTACGGAGTACAGGAAAAGCCTTTCCGTAACATGTTTGAAAAGGCTGAGAAGATGCCTGGACTTGTAGGTACTAATCTTATGCAGTTACTTGAGCTCAGACTTGATAATGTTATATTCCGTCTCGGATATGCAAGAACAAGACGTGAGTCAAGACAGGTTGTTACACATAAGCATGTAACAGTAAATGGTAAGGTTATAAATATTCCATCATATAAGGTACAGCCTGGTGATGTAATAGAAATCAAGGAGAAGAGTAAGTCTCTTCAGAGATTTAAGGATATTGTTGAAGCTAATGCAGGTATCGGTGTACCAGCATGGCTTGAGGGGGACACAGAAAAGCTTAGTGGTAAGGTATTAGAGATTCCTCTAAGAGAACAGATTGATGTTCCAGTAAATGAGACACTCATCGTCGAGCTTTATTCTAAATAAGGTGTAACCTGACGATTACATATGTTTTTCGGAGGATTATAAATGTTTGAATTTGAAAAACCAAGAATTATGATGGATGAAAAGTCTGAAGACGATAAGTACGGAAGATTTGTCATTGAACCACTTGAAAGAGGTTATGGAACAACACTTGGTAACTCACTTAGAAGAGTTATGCTTTCATCACTTCCTGGAACAGCTGTAAGCTATGTTAAGATTAAGGGAGTGCTTCATGAGTTCAGTTCAATTCCTGGAGTAAAGGAAGATGTTACTGAGATAGTAATGAATATCAAGGAACTCTGCATAAAGAATAATTCATCAAGTGATGAACCTAAGATAGGTTATATCGAAGCATCCGGAGACACAGTTGTAACAGCTGCTGACATTCATGTAGATGGAGATCTTGAGATTCTTAATCCAGATCTTGTAATAGCAAATCTGAATGGTCCTGAAGCAAGACTTGAGATGGAACTTACTATTACAAATGGACGTGGTTATGTTAGTGCTGATAAGAATAAAGAGCAGGAGCCATCAATAGATGTAATCGCTGTTGATTCTATCTATACACCTGTTGAAAGAGTTAATCTTACAGTAGAAAACACACGTGTTGGTCAGATCACAGATTATGACAAGCTTACTCTTGATGTTTATACAAATGGAACTCTTGCTCCAGATGATGCTGTAAGTTATGCAGCAAAGGTTCTTAGTGAGCACCTCAGTCTGTTTATTAATCTTTCAGATAATGTTAAGGATAAGACAATCATTACTGAAAAGCAGGAGGATGTTCCTGAAACAACAGCAAAAGATATGAGTATAGATGAACTTGAACTTAGTGTTCGTTCATATAACTGTCTCAAGAGAGCAAATATTAACACAGTTAAGGAACTGTGCAGTAAGACACCTGATGAGATGATGAAGGTACGTAATCTTGGACGTAAGTCACTTGAGGAAGTACTTGCAAAGCTTAAGGAGCTTGGACTTTCACTCAGCACAGGAGAATAATAATCACCACTTAAGCTGAATTATAGTAAGCAAAGTGAAGACCACGGGAGACCGTAGGTAAGGAGGAAATTAAACATGGCAATGTATAGAAAGCTTGGAAAGAAGTGTGATCAGAGAAAAGCACTTCTTAGAAATCAGGTAACACAGTTATTATACAAGGGAAAGATTAAGACTACTGAAGCCAGAGCTAAGGAAGTTCGTAAGATTGCTGAGCATCTTATCACTCTTGCAGTTAAGGAAAAGGATAACTTTGAAGAAGTAACTGTAAAGGCTAAGGTAGCTCGCAAAGATAAAGATGGAAAGAGAGTTAAGGAAGTTGTAGATGGTAAGAAAGTTACTGTTTATGATGAAGTTGATAAGACTGTAAAGAAGGATCTTCCATCAAGACTTCATGCCAGAAGAGAAATGCTTAAGGTTCTTTATCCTGTAACAGAAATTCCAGAGGAAGCAGCTGGAAAGAAGAGTGGTATAAAGAAGATTGATCTTACAGATAAGCTTTTCACTGAGTATGGTGTTAAATATGCAGATCGTAAGGGCGGTTATACAAGAATCGTTAAGATCGGTCAGCGTAAAGGTGACGGAGCTCTCGAAGTTATACTTGAGCTTGTATAAATTGTCAGAATAGATTAAAATATGTGGCATCTGCGATTTGCAGATGCCATTTTATGTTTTTATAATGATTGGATTAATTCAATGATTCCATATATTAAGTTATCACAATTACATATTCCGGAAATAGATAGAAGTGAGATTACTCTTACAATCGGTAAGGGCGAAATAGTAGGTATAACTGGTAGAAATGGCTGTGGTAAAACTGCTCTAGCAGGATATCTTGCAGGAAAGTCAAGACCTGAAGCAATGGGAAAGATTCTTATAAATGGTCTGGATACTTATTCTCAATTAGACAGAGAAAAAGTTCAAAGAATGAGTGGAATGGTATATCAGAATCCAAAAGAAACTGCAGTTTTTGATAATATATCCAGAGATATAATATTCGGTACTGAGAACCTGGGATTTGAACCCGCAAAGACTCTCAAGAGAGGAAATTTCTATCTGAAGAAGTACAAGCTTCGTTCCAAAAAGAACAGTACCTATCAAATGCTCAGTGCAAGTGAGCAGCAGAGAGCAGCCATTTCAGGCGTTCTTATAACTCATCCTGAGATTCTTGTAATGGATGAACCATTTAGTATGTGCAGCAGTGAAGATATATCAGAATATCTTAAATCTATAATCAGTAGTGCCCATAAGAAGGAGCAGACTGTCATTATTTTCTCTAAGAATACTGATGTATTAAAATTAACTGATATTCAATATGAATTATATGATGGACATATTAGAGAGGTTGACATAACTGGCTTAGACTACATATATAGAAATAAGAATCTTGATACTATTAATTCTGTAAAAGTTGTTAATAAACTATGCATTGATACATTTATAGATGGTAAAAGCGGAAAGGCAGATGTTGGTATTAGTTTACGTAATATTGCTTTTGGCTATGACGACAGACTCATAATAGACAGGATAAATTATAGATTTGAGGCCGGATCTGCTTATAAGATAAAAGGAGGTCAGGGCTCCGGCAAGACAACGCTGCTTAAGCTTACTGCCGGAATGATTAAGCCTTATGAAGGTGAAGTATTAAGGAGTGAAAATACTAAAGCCGGTTTCGTATTCGAATATCCTGATGATGGATTTGTAGAAGCAACAGTTCTGGATGATGTAATGTTTGGTCCTATGAATGATGGTTTTTCAAAGTATAAAGCAAGAGAAATGGCAGAAGCAGTTCTTAGTTTTGTTGGAATTGATAAATCACTGTGGACCAGAAGAATAGATACTTTGTCATTTGGAGAGAAGAAGATGGTTGCTGTTGCAGGAGCCATATGTCTGAATCCGGATTTTCTATTGATGGATAATCCTTTTGCAGGACTTGCGTCTGACAGCAGACGTCATATGTCACATATAATAGAAGGGCTTTGCAGTGAGGGAAAATGTATAATAATAACAGAAAGCTAGGTTCGCTTAGAACTTATGATCCGAGAGTAAAACTATATATTTTATGTATATACTTCATCATGTGTATTATTTCCTGGAAGATAATTCCTGTTTGCATAACACTAGCAGCGGGACTGATTATAGTTTTTCTGACAGGACATAAACTAAGATATTTATGGGATCTTTCAAATGTAGCAATCCTGATAGAACTGTTAATAGGTCTGTTTCTTATCTTTTTCCTGAAACCACAAATCATAGTGATGCTGGTTTTAAGAGTGATGATTTTTACATTTGTTTATAATTCTGTAATCAGGTGCTTTAAACAGGTAGAGCTTCTGGATGGACTGACTTCCGGTTTTGGACTGGGAGCAGGTATGTCAAGAAAAGTTTATAGCATAATGCAGTTTTATCCGAGACTGGAGAAGCAGAAGAAAAGAGTAAGAAATGCTCTTTTAGCACGAGGTGTTAATCCTGACGAAGGTGGAATTCTGACGAGATTTATTACTGATATTACGCTCTCAATTCCGAACTATCAGAATACTTATGATGAATCAGTCAATAGGGAAATAACTATGGAAATGCGTGATTATACCTCATCCAAAAGAAGGAAGAGAGTATATGAAATGAAGATGAGTATAGTAGATGAAATAGTTCTTATTGTAGGGATAATACTCATACTTGCGGTTTTATTTTTTCAGATATTTTAAGGGAGCTAAAATGCGAATACTGCTTATTGTAGCCTATGATGGAACTTCATATAGTGGATGGCAGGTTCAGCCTGGTCAACTTACGATTGAAGGAAAGATAAATGAAGCATTAAAGGCACTTACTAAAGAGGATATAAAAGTGACAGGCGCCAGCAGAACAGATGCGGGAGTATCTTCACTTGGAAATGTATGTGTGTTCGATACATTTTCTCATATTCCACCGGAAAAATTCAAATATGCTCTAAATACATATCTTCCGGATGATATAGTCGTTAAAGATTCTTACGAGGTTTCTCCGGATTTTCATCCAAGGCATGCAGACTCATCCAAAACCTATGAATACAGGATATGGAATGATACATTTCCGGATCCGACTTTAAAGAGATATAGTTATTTCACTTATCGTAATATAGACATTTCCAAGATGAGAGAAGCTGCTTCATATCTGGTTGGTGAACACGATTTTGGTGCATTTTGCAGTGCAGGTTCACAAGTTGAATCAACCATAAGAACTATATACAGTATAGATATAATAGAAGAGAAGTATCCTGATAGACCAACAGGAAAGATGATAAGAATCAGAGTTAAGGGATCTGGATTTCTTTACAACATGGTAAGAATTATATCAGGGACTTTGATAGATATAGGTAAAGGACTAATGGAGGTGGCAGATATCGAGAGATGTCTACTAAGTAAAAAAAGGGATACAGCCGGACCAACAGCACCGGCAGAGGGACTTATAATGATAGGAATAGAATATGATAATCCTGCTCTTTGATTGAATATATTTTTGTTGAAGGCTTGAAATGTTGATGGTATACTTAACAATGTTTTGAAAAAGGAGAAAACATATGGAAAATATAAATGTACCTGAACTTTTTGGTTCCCTTGTTTTTAATGACAAGGTGATGCGTGAAAGACTTTCAGATGATGTATACGCTTCTTTAAAGAAGACTATTGATGAAAATGTCAGACTTGATGAAGCTGTAGCAGACGCAGTTGCTGAGGAGATGAAGAACTGGGCTCTTGAGAATGGTGCTACACATTTTACTCACTGGTTCCAGCCGTTAACCGGTGTTACAGCTGAAAAACATGACAGCTTCATAACTCCTTCTGAAGATGGTGGAGTTATAATGGAATTTTCTGGCAAGGAACTGATTAAGGGAGAACCTGATGCATCATCATTTCCTTCAGGAGGTCTGAGAGCTACTTTTGAGGCAAGGGGCTATACAGCATGGGATCCGACATCATATGCGTTTATTAAGGATCATACGCTATGTATACCTACTGCATTCTGTTCTTTCTCTGGAGAGGCTCTGGATAAGAAGACACCTCTTCTCAGATCTATGCAGGCAATCAATCGTCAGGCTAAAAGAATATTGAAGATATTCGGAACAGAAGTAAAATATGTAAGAACCAGTGTTGGTGCAGAACAGGAATATTTTCTTATAGATAAACAAGTCTTCGATAAGAGGCCGGATCTTAAATATACAGGAAGAACTCTTTTTGGTGCTATGCCTCCAAAGGGACAGGAAATGGATGATCATTACTTTGGAGTAATCAAGCCAAGAGTTGCTGAATTTATGGAAGACCTGAATCAGGAACTCTGGAAGCTGGGAATACTTGCCAAGACAGAGCATAATGAGGTGGCTCCTGCTCAGCACGAGCTTGCTCCTATTTATTCAACAACAAATGTTGCTACTGATTCAAATCAGCTTACTATGGAGATAATGAAGAAGGTAGCTGCAAGACATGGTATGGAATGCTTACTGCATGAGAAGCCATTTGCAGGTGTAAATGGTTCAGGAAAGCATAATAACTGGTCCTTATCTACAGATACAGGAATCAATCTTCTGTCACCTGGTAAGACTCCTTATGAGAATGCTCAGTTCC
>DOVG01000063.1 GCA_003520205.1 Lachnospiraceae bacterium | reverse complement strand
AGAGGAAGATTACCATATGTCTCAAAATGATATCCCCTTTCTTCAAAGATTGGTTCCCAGAGTGCGCGGAATTCTTCATATATGCTTCTTATTGTTGCCAGATCCGAATACGGATTTATACTAATCTCAAACTGACATGCCGGTTCAAGACTGGTGGAATACTCACCTGTATAGTAACCTACAGGATATCCATCCATATATATGATATCAGCACCGATAGTTCTTCCGACCTGACTTATTAGTGAAGATATCTCATGAAAGTCTATCTGCACACCTTCATCATTAACTATAAAATGTTCTATCTCCAGCCCAAGATTCTCATTATCTGTCTCTCCTGACTTGATATAATCTGAAATGTTATCCTTAAAACTCATGGCATTTCTCCTTAAATACTTTCAAATAACCCAAAGCACTTATCTATGTCAAAAGAGTTTAATATTAAATACCTATCATGTCAATAGGTTTTAAATTATAACAAGCATAAGGAAAAATCTATAACCAATACATTGCAACATTACAAAGGAAGATATACATCGAATTCCATTTCCATATTATCAATGTCAGACTTTACGAATATATCCCCATTCAGCCCTTTTGCTATTTCCCTTGATTCAAAAAGACCTATACCACTTCCTCCTATACCATCAGCATTTGAGCCTCTCCAGAAGCTGTTGAAGATGTATGGTATTTCATTATCATCTAAAACATTTCCTTTATTTTTGACAATAAAATAATAACCATCTTCTTCCTTACTCAGATTAACGCTGATTCCTTTTCCATTACCATACTTTATAGCATTTTCCATCAGCTGCGTAAGTATTCTGCACACCCCATCCTTATCACTTGCCAGAAGGACATTGTTATTCATTTCAACTTTAAAAGGAATACTTAAAAGGTTAAGCCTGTTACCATATTCGTCTTTAAGAAAATCAACTAATTCACTTATATAAAATGTCTTAATCTCCGGTTTAAAGTCCACAACAGTTCTGGATGCTTTCTCGATCAGTTCCTTCACAAGACTGTCAACTTCATCTGCATTTCTACTGATTTTTTCGGCAATCAGGGCATCATTTTCATTTGCCTTTTTATCAGGCTGATAGAGTCCCCGCCTTATAGCATCAGAATACAGCTTGATATTGGACACCGGAGTTTTTATTCCATGTGCTATAGTCGTTACCATAGTCATATGATCCCGACTCAGTTCATTTATTCTTTTCCTGTCATTTTCCAGACTGTCTCCCAGCATATTTATACCCCAGATGAATTTACCGAATATCCGGTTTTTACTCTCCGGAAGCTTATCTGACAGCTGATTCTTAGAAAGCCTTAAAGGATATTCAGAAAGCCTTTCAAAAGGACTTAGCACCACTTTACCAACATAGATACAAATAAGAAGTGTAATCAGCATAGAAACCAGAACACATATATTAATCAATATACGGATACTGTCATATGACTTTTCACTAAACTCAAATACAACGAATCCTATGATATGTCCATTCTTATTAAGCGCCCATATCTTATCTGCACTTCCGTCCTTATTGATAAGCGATACAGCACTGTCTCCTTCTTCTGTCGGAATATAATAAACTCTTTCAGGCAAATACTTACTGCCATATTCATCAATATATCTTCCTCTGTTTTCCAGGACATACCTATCTATACTTTTCTGAATATAATCAGTCGGATATACTCCGTTTTCATCCTCCTCAAGCTGCGCTTCTATATCCGTAAGCATACGATTCATCATGACACCTGACACATCATTATTCTTTTTTACTATCCTGCTAAAAACAAGATTAGAAGCTATAAAAAGAACAACAAAAAGAAGCACTACAGCAATATAAAGTTTTCCAAACTTTTTCATTCCTTAGTGCCTCCAAACTTATAACCTACGCGCCATACTGTCTGAATCAGTTTCGGCTCCTTTGGATTATTCTCCAGCTTCTCTCTTAGCCATCTGATATGTACATTCAGGCTTCCCTGCTCACTATAACATCCATAGCCCCAGACTTCGTCAAAAAGCTTTTCTTTTCTGATAACCTGATTCGGATGTTTCATCATATACTCCAGAAGATCAAATTCCTTACCCTTAAGGTGTATCTCCTGCCCGTTTTTATAAACCGTTCTTGTATTTACATCCATGGTTATATCATCATATGTCAGAATCTGTCTTTCTTCTGTCATGTCATAAGCTCTTCGCATGATAGCCTTAATCTTAAATCCAAGTACATCAACTGAAAATGGTTTCTCTATATAATCATCTGCACCGACCTTCAATCCAAGTATCTTACTTTGATCATCTATTCTGGCGCTCATCATAAGAACAGGAAGATTCTGAGAGCGTCTTATTTCCTGCAGAGCTTCGTACCCATCCATTTTAGGAAGCATGACATCAAGGAGCAGAAGTTTAAATGACGACTGCCTTAAAAGTTCAAGTCCCTCTTCAGCATTTGTCCTCCACTCAACTAAGTATCCTTCACTGTGAAGGAAGTCAGAAATCAGCGTTCCCAGTTCTTCATTGTCCTCTATAACCAGTATATCTGTCACTTTATTATCCTCATTTTATCTTTTCATCTCAGGATGCATTCTATAATAAAGCTTCTTATCTTCGTACATTCTTTCGTCTGCTATTCTAAGCGCTGTTCTTACTTCCGTCTGACTATCTTCATAACAGCTTCCAATAGCAAATATAACATTTTGATACTTCTCAGAAGTATTTCTGATCATATCAACACGTCTTCCCAGTTCTTCCTCTGTTATTCCTGTACAGATAATAGTAAACTCATCACCACCGGCTCTGAAAATTTCTGTTTCATCAAAAACGTCTTCCATGACCCTTGCGGCATCCTTCAGCAACTTATCGCCTGCAGGATGTCCATACATATCATTTATACGTTTAAGACCGTTCAGGTCTGCAAATATAACTCCTACGGAAGTATCACTCTTAGTCTTGGAATTACTCAGCTTATCAACGTAATTATTCATCTCATTTCTATTCATTACTCCGGTAAGCATATCCTTGGAACTAAGTACCTTCAGTCGTTCGAGAAGCAGACTGTTATATATCTCTGAACTAAGAATAAATGTTGTAGTTTCCAGAGTCTGCTTAATCTTTGAAGCATCATCAGCATTAAAGTTAATCGCCCAGATATAACCCAGAAGTTCATCTCTGAACTTAAGTGGAAATAATATAATCGTCTTTCCACCTGCACCAGTAAGTGAATCATACCAGATAGGATTTCTTTCCTTTACAACTTCCATATCCTGTTCATTTTCAGCGATAATGCAGTTACTTCCTGCTATAACATCTTTCCACGAATCAGCTATATCATAGAAGCCCTCATCCAGATATGTCTCCATGGGAAGAAGCTTTGATCCTTCTCTGAATGCCTCACAAAGTACAGAACATTTTCTCTCATAATGATCCATCAGAAGTATACAGCAATGCTCTGCTTTACACATTTCTCTTATATCTGCTATTACCTCACCTATAGAGACTTTAAAATCCTTTGCGCTTCTAAGTTTGATACATGTCCCAATAACCATTCCTGCGACATCAGCTGATACAGATGACTTCAGATTCTCGGAATCCGCTTCAAAATTAATCTCCATTGTATAGGTACAATAACATAGTTTACCTTCTTCATATCCTACCGGAAGAAATGTCATGTTAAACCATATTCCCGGCATTCTTTCAGGTCTTGCATAGGAATGAAGGCATTTCTTCCCAACGGCTGCTTTATAGCAGTATTCTTCAAAATTAAGATCTCTGGTAAGATAATCCGTATATAAAGAGTTCGGGACAAATTTCTGTACCAACAGTTCTGCTCCGGGTGCAGGATTCTCTATAGAATCTATATACATCTTATTACCTGCTACTATGCGAATATCCCCATATCTTCCATTTCCCAGATTCTCAACTGATACAACACAGGTCATTGTCCCAAAACCATCAACATAGCTTTGAAAATCCATATGAACCCCCTCCTGTAAAAAGGAAAATCTACCCCATAATTATATCAAAATTTTAGCACCTATATATATCAGATTCAACAAGAAAAATGGTCCTGCTATATTTACCGTCCACGCATTTTAATATGAACCTACCTTCAGATATGTTGGAATATCATCCGCACATTCTCCGGTCGTGAAAGCCACATGGATATCTCCTGTTGCATAATCCACTATAACGGTATGAACTGTTCCGCTATTATGGACATTTATTACTTCGTACTGATTTACTACTTCATGTGCCATAATACCTTTCATATCTGCCACAGAAAACTTATCCTTCTCACTGACCCATTTATTGTACTTTTCGAACCTTGATATATTAGAAAGCTCTGTAAAGCCATCCTGGTTATCTTTAGTTGCAAATGAATTGACTATGCATAAAGCATCAGGTGTGTCCCATTTAAGTCCTTCCATAAGCTCCGTATCAGTACCACGAAGTACAGAATGTGCTCTGCATGCAGAAGCCACTTCACTTGTTACATTCTCACAGCATAGAGCATCCTTACTGTCAGTACATAACAGATTATTGCACCATGTAAAGTCTCCGCTCTCTTCGACCAGAAATTCTCCGGCATCACGTGCATTATCGAATTCTTCAAGCGCATATCTTATCTCATATGTGTAGCATTTCTTACCTTCATATACATATTCCATATTGTTCTTGGAGCCCACATCAAGTATTGCGATCATAACACCATCATCATTTACAGCAGTTATAATATCCAGCAGTCCAAGCATACTTATAACAGTCATGGACTTTTCCGCTTTCTTCATATGTGTGACAGCATGAATCTCTGTCATTTGTGCTGCGCTTCCCAGATTCCACTCCAGATTGCGGAGCGTCAGTCTCTCGCCACTTACTGTCCTGCTTCCATCCAGAGACAATGCGCTGCAGGCAGTAGGACGAAGTGCATCAGGTATCATCTCAAGTGTAAGTATCTCAATATAGCTGAGTTTTCCATTTTCAGAGTAGCCTTCTTCCTCTGAAAGAGTATTAGCAAAGCTTTCAATCTCTTCCCTGTATTCGTCCGGAATAGCGGACTCAAGTGTAAGAATCCTTTTTTCAAGCGACTCATAGTTTATATCTCTTCCGCCAAAGGCAGACTTGATATTTTCATATAAATATGGTTCCATGCTTTTTGCGTAATCAGGCCTCGCCTCAAGAAGAGTACTTGCATAAGCAGCTCCCACCGAAGCCGGCGTTCCCTTTTCATAATCAAGAGTTACATCATAATATGTTTTATATTTCTTTATCGTGCATAAACCATCATCAGATGAAAACTCCGCCTGAAGTACATCTTCCTCACTGTCATCAGTATAGTTCACTTCCTGTTCCACATTGTATGACCCTACCCTGGTCATTCCATCTGTAGTAATCTTTGCCATCTCTCCACAACCGCTCATGGATATGAGGGTTGCAAGTGAGATTATTCCAGCAAATATATTTTTTTTCTTACTCATTTTATATCCTCTATTCATTTCTTATCTTCCATATCTTTATAGAATCCATAGATTTAAATGATATCAATAAAACAACTGTTACCAGAAGAGCAAGTCCTATTGGAATACTAAATATTGACCATACCGGTGGTGCCAGCAACTTGAATGATTTGACTAACAGCGCTATCCTGCCTATTCTGTCAAAGATAAATATAACTAAGGTAAATGACATAACCAAAGCCATAACTCCGGAAACAGCTACAAGTATCAGGATTCTATCATAATGCCATTTCCTTATACTGCCATTTCCTACACCAAGACTTTTTAGCATAGCTATATCTGAGGCTTCTTCGTGAATAAAGATACTCTGATACAGGAATGTCATTGCAAAAATAGTTATAGAAAGAATAATTAATGTTATTATAAAGAGCAAATCCAGTATTGTTCCAAATTCTCTTCCCAGATCAAAATCAAGAGTCTGGTTTTTATCCCATATCTCGTATTCAGGTTTTAGAGACCTCATCTTCTCTATATATGTATCATATTCAGAGTCCGGACAGTCCAGTCCCTCATTGAATACATCCCAATCATCATAAAAAATATTAGTATCCGGATCATTTAAGAATACGTGACCATTTGAACCGAAAGCTTCTACAAAGGCAGTAACCAGATAATCCTTTCTGACAGTTTCGGTCTGAAATCCATCCTCCTTATACACCTTATATTCAAGTGTAATGGTGTCTCCAAGTTTTATTCCTTCAGTATCAGCCATATAGTGAGACACTACAACTTCATTAGAAAGCTTCGGTGCTTTTCCACCCTTTACAATCGTCAGTTTATCTATATCATAATCTCCAAAGTGTAGTATTATTCCCAGATTTTTCTCCGGAGTGATGATTGATGCTTCCTGCTCGTCCATAATCTGGATATTAAGAGGAATTCCATTTTCATTAAAATATTTCTCATAGTACAGAAATACGTTACGATAGCTGCCTTCCTGTTCCGAAAGCTTATCTCTTATATTATCATCCGGTCTGATCATAAGTTCTCTGTCAGCCGTGTTCCAATATGTTCTGCGGAACTGATCATTTACTATCGTTGTTTTCAACTGCAATATTGTAAAAAGAATAGTAATTCCGAGTGTATAACTTATAACAAGATTGATATATCTTTTAAGTCTTCCTGTTATATCTTCCATTGCAAGGAAAAACGGTACGGACATTTTCTTACTCTTATGTAAGAATACTCCCGGCAGACTTTTAAATCTCTCTCCCCTGTTCTCCCCATGAATCGTATCCATAACTGATATCTTCTTCATCCTGCGGAGTGCAATGAATGAAAATGCCACCATAAGGAATATGAATGAGCCCCCTGAAATAATACTGAGTATCACCAGAATATCTGTCCCCGGATTAATTGTATTTATAATAAATTTGCTGATCATATACCTGCATAGAGGTATTCCGAAAACACTTCCAAGAATCGCGCCAAATACAGCAAATGCTATATACTTCACAATAAAAAGAGTTTTATAAGACAGCGAATCCACTCCGATTGCTTTCATGGTTCCAATCTCTTTTTCTTCTCTCTTGATAGTAGCCCGGAGACTAAACCTGATGGCCATAAATATAAGAAGGATAAGAGAAACCCCCATTATTACCATGAATATACTAATTATAAGTGATATAAGAGCAGCGTCAGTTGCTGTATTGGTTTTTGCAGAAGTAGCCCCCGCTATAAATCCATCTATCTCACCATATCGTGATAACGCCTGAAGTTCGTCATTTATAGACCATCCCCACTTCTGCAGCTCGCCAAGAGAAGAAAATGGTTTTTTCAGTTTTATTTCATAGAAATCACTTAATCCATAAAATTCATTCTTTAAAGTTTCAAAGTCCGAATCCGAGAAGAGAAGCCTGTTGAGCATATTTGAGCTGGGATCCTTATAAATATACGCCACCTTAAGCTCATATATATTTCCTGCATCTGTTGTTATCCTGATACTGTCTCCAGGCTTTGATTTTGTCTCATTTGCAATCCTCTGTGGGATAGCAACTGTTCCATCAGTCAGTGTAAAGGTCTCATCACTCAGGCTATATGGAACATTTTGTTCATGACTTACCTTCGAAAAGACAAATGTACTATAGTAAAGTCCTGAAATATTTCTTCTGTCTACTCCATCAAATTCTACTCTTGCGCTACTTCGCTCAATCACATCTGAAATCAGGATTTCTCCGATTTCAGGATATTTTGATAGTACTTCCGATATTTTTTTCTGCTGTCTCTCGTTATTATCAATGCTTCTGTTTACTGCAAAAATCACATCTGAACTATTACATTTCTCATAAGTTTTATTGATTCCTGAAATAAATGAATATATAAATCCTGTACTCATGACAAGTAACGTGGATGATATAATCATGAAAATAAATAGAACTATATTTAGAGCGACCTTATCCTTAATGTCGCGTTTAAGCATTCTTAGATACATCTTTTTACCATCCTTGACTTTCTAACCACTGGTGAAGTTTTCGTTCTCTTTTTATCAGCTCTTCCCGCTGACCTGCAGGCATCTTACCTAAGTTTAGTTCTCCCTGAATGTCACCATCCACGAGATATATAATCCTGTCGGAACATGCAGCTACCTTCTCGCTGTGTGTAACCATAAGAACTGTTGTTCCTGCTTCATTTGCTTTTACCAGTTCACTCAGAACCTCCATGGACGCTTTTGAATTAAGAGCACCTGTAGGTTCGTCTGCAAAAAGCACCTTGGGACTGTTAATAAGCGCTCTAGCGAGACAGGCACGCTGAAGCTGTCCGCCGGATACCTCGGTTATCTGTCTCCTGGAAGTTTCTATAATTCCCAGCCTTCTCATAAGTTCCTCAGCCTTTTTATTTACTTCTTCTCTGGAAAGCGTCTTTGCCTGATATCCGGGAAGAACAATATTATCCATGATGCATAACTTTTTCATCATATACATCTGCTGAAATATAAAGCCCATCTTGAGAAGTCGAAGCCTTGTCAGCTGCTTTTCTGTCATTTTCGAGATATCATCACCATCAAAAATTACGTTACCGGCTGTCATGGTGTCCATTCCACTTATAGTATAAAGCAGTGTCGATTTTCCGGAACCACTAGGTCCCATGATGGATACGAACTCTCCTTCCTTTATGGATAGATTAATATTCTGAAGAACGTTATTGCTATATCCATCCACAATATACGTCTTACATAGATCTGTTGCTTTCAAACATACATTTTCCATCTTTACACGTTACCTCTCATATAAAAAATCCCTATGATTTCCATCTTTCATAGGGATATTAACATTCCATTTCTTAATAAATCTTTAACAAAACAAAAAAAATGGAAATCTTTTTACGAATTTCCATTTTTTATCTTCACACTAAGGTAATTTAGTAAGGGAAGTTGGCACTTCCATTTACTGCTTCTTCCTTTGTATTGATATTTATATTTTTCTCTACAAGAACATGCCCGTAAAAATCTGTAACTCTGAATGTATAAGGTCCCTTAGCACCGAATCCTTCCTTCGCTGTAAAATAATTATATTCTTTACGAGGAAGTTCTACATACTTATTAGTACCTTTATCAAGGTATTCTAATTTCTTGATAGGATATCTGCCATTTCTGACCTGAATCTCTCCCCAGTACTGAGTGCTTGAAGGCTTCCACATAAACTGAATCGGATCATCCGTAGGAAGCGGTATAATCTTCCAGGTAATTTTCATTCTTCCGGTTGCTTCAGGTTCTATTACTTTAAATGCTTTTCTGGTAAGATCTATATCTCCTTTTTTGCCTTCCGGAAGTCTGTCTGTTATAAGGACTTTTATCTGATCTCCATCCTTATCTGTCACCTCTATATACGCTCCTGCCAGACCATTCATGTAGTCTTCGTTATTCATAGCAGCAGTATATAGATTGTGTGCCTTTGCATAATCATCGAGATTTGCAGCTCCACCTGCCCCAGGATCATAGAATGTTGCTTCACCAGAATGAACCTTTTTTATAGAGTACTGTCCTGCATCGTATTTTTCTGTTTCTGCCGAAGGGGTTACATTTTCAGTCATCTTATCATAAATAGTAACCTTGATAGTACCTTTAGCTTTCAGCTTGCCATTCTTATAACCCTTAACCGTAAGCTTAACACTTCCCTTTTTAA
>DOVG01000289.1 GCA_003520205.1 Lachnospiraceae bacterium | reverse complement strand
TGTCATATATCTCATCAGCAAATATGATCAGATCGTGCATTCTTGCAAGCTTTACGATATCCTCAAGGATTTCCTTTGGATACAAAGCTCCTGTAGGATTATTAGGATTTATTACTACTATTCCTTTTGTCCTTGGAGTTATCTTTCTCTCTATATCCTTTACATCCGGATACCATCCTGACTGCTCATCGCATATATAGTGAACAGCTGTGCCCCCCGCAAGAGTTACTGATGCCGTCCAAAGAGGATAATCCGGTGAAGGAACCAGTATTTCATCACCGTAATCCAGAAGTCCCTGCATAGAAAGAGTGATAAGTTCACTTACTCCATTTCCTGTATATATATCATCGATTTCTACGTTCGGTATATTCTTCTTTTCGTCGTATTTTTTAATAGCTTCTCTGGCAGACACTATACCTTTTGAGTCAGAATAACCTTCGGTCTTAACAAGATTGTTCTGCATTATCTCAAGAAGCTTATCCGGCGCCCTGAAACCAAACGGCGCAGGATTGCCTATATTAAGCTTAAGTATCTCTTCGCCTCTGGCTATCATACGATTTGCTTCATCCATAACCGGACCACGAATATCATAACAAACATTATTCAGTTTTACAGACTTCTCAAATTTTCTCATTTTTCCTCACCTTGCTTCAATCTTATCAGGATTTCATCCCGGTAGATATTTTTTGTCTTATAATCATATAGGGACATCCGAAAAAAAACGGACGCCCCCTTAATCTTCATC
Organism: Lachnospiraceae bacterium; assembly: GCA_003520205.1. Lineage (GTDB taxonomy): Bacteria > Bacillota > Clostridia > Lachnospirales > Lachnospiraceae > Eubacterium_Q. Next base: position 4,901 of record DOVG01000289.1, on the reverse strand, counting down.
TATTCTTTTTCCTCAAATCACCTTGAAGGATAACCCGAATCACTTATATTATTCTTAACCTTAACTATTCGTGTCACCGATTCATCCAGTCGTTCTTCAGATATCTCACCTGACTTTACAGCATTTAATACTCCATTATATGCTGCTTCAAAGTCAGCCGGCATAAGAATCATATCTGCTCCTGCTTTAATAGCAAGACACGCTGCTTCATCAGAGTTATATTTCTGTGATATGGCTCCCATATCCATGGCATCAGTAACAACGATTCCGTTATATCCCATTTTGCCTCGCAGGACATCTGTAATCAAAATGTCTGACACCGATGCAGGAGTATCATGCCCTGTTATTCCCGGTGCAGATATATGTGAAACCATGATAAAGTTTGCACCGTCATCTATAGCCTTCTGGAATGGTATAAGTTCAGACTCACTCAGCTCATCTACAGATTTATTCGTAAATGCTGCTCCAAGATGAGTATCTCCCGCTGTTGATCCATGACCCGGAAAATGTTTATATACCGCTTCAAGTCCCTTTGACTTAAGACCTTCTGCCACAGCTATAGACATATCAGAAACAACTGCACTGTCGCTTCCGAATGAACGTCTCTTAACTATAGAATTATCAGGATTTGTAAGTACATCTGCAACTGGCGCAAAATCAACATTGAAACCAAGTTCAGACAGATATGTTCCTATGGTTGTCCCTGCCTGTCTCGCATCTTCAACAGTTCCTGACGCGCCTATATCTGCCATGTCTCCGACATTGCTTACGTCAAACCGTCCGCTTCCTGCAACTCTTGCCACAGTTCCGCCTTCCTCATCTACACAAAGGAACATAGGCAGCCCGACTCTTTCAATGCTGTATCTGTTGGTATTTGAAAGCATTTCCTTGACCTGAGTCTTAGCCTGAAGATTATCTCCCATGTAGATGATTCCACCCACAGGAGTTTCCTTTATAGCTTTCTCAGTTGCCTCACCCGCCATGGTAACACCATCTGTCTTTGTGAGTTTTTCTGGTGTAACTATAAACAACTGGGCAACCTTATCTTCTACTGACATCTCACGGACAGTCTTGGTTACTTCATCAACCTCTTCAGGAAGTTCCGCCTCAATAACATCCGGTTCTTCAGAAAACGCATCAGTACCAGTCGCTGTTTCTTCCGAAATTGCATAGGTAACGTCTCCATAAACACTGAGGCCGTCTGTCTCTATAATTCCGTCAGAGCTATTTACCCCTGCAGCTTTTGCATTTGTGGGAAGCTTTTCTTTTTTGCTTATTTCTCCTGCTTTGTCACCGCCTAAAGTCACACATAATATTAGTAAGACAACAGCAGCAAAAATCAATAGATTTCTTCTCAATCTGCTCTTCACATTTACCACCTTTTATATCGGTCAATTGGTTTACAGAACATAATCGGAGTTATTGTAACATTAAATATCATAAAAAGCCACTATAATTTGCGGTTTTTTATGATATTTTATACTTTTCTTCGTAAATATAGAGCATATATGTGATATAAATACCATATTTTTGTTATGTTATGTCAACTAATCATAAAAAAGGACCACACATTTTCATGTGTAGTCCCATTAATTCTTCTAGCTATTTTTTTTAAACTTCATTGTTTTTTTCAGTCCCTTACCGGTTTTAAAAAGCTTCTTATATGCTTTTAATTTGGATGAAGGAACCTTTATGACAGCTTTCTTGTTAATTCCTTTGATAGCATTCCTGCCAACTGATTTTAATACCTTTGATTTGATATTTATAGTTTTTAGTTTAGTACATCCTTTAAATGCATTCTTTTTTATACTTGTAACATTACTTCCTACAGTCACTTTCTTAAGCTTCTTACAACCACTAAATGCATTGCTGTCAATAGCTGTAACTTTATAAGTAATTCCACCATAAACTATATTCTTAGGAACTATAACCTTAGTTACCTTCTTATTCTTTGGCTTTTTATATGATACTGTCGGATTCTTCACATCCGATGATGTAACCACATAACTATTACCTGAATTCTTATACTTAATAACTGTTCCTTTTTCTGCCGGTTGATTCTTCTCCTTAGTTTCTGTAGGAGCTGCTGTCGGCGTAACTGTCGGGTCTTCTGAAGGTTTTTCTGTTGGCTCCACCGACGGAGTTATAGTTGGATCAGTGACCGGAGTTATAGTTGGGGATACTGCAGGTGTAGGCGTAAGGCTCGACGTCGGGGCAGACGTTGGAGCTGATGACGGGGTTGGTGTCGTCGTTGGTGTAACTTCTGGTGCGTCTCCTACTCTGTACAGATAGAAATCATCAGCTGATCCCCAGCCACCACCTGCAGCAGTTATATTAAGGCCTATACTTAGTTCAGTATCATCCTCACTTATCACAATATCTGTTATTTCAGGATTCTTCCATTCTTTCCATCCTGTCAGTACTGCGCTTTCCTTATATTCAATATCCTTTGTTTTTGCATATATATAGATATTGGCATTATCTCCACAGTCTCCACCCTGAATATATCCGCCATATTTATATATTCCTCTGGAAAGCTTTATACTTTGCTCGATTCCACAGGTAAAGTCAGAACCATCATAGAAATGATAATTATAACTTCCGGTTCTTTGATTGGATTCCTCATTTGTTATTCTGTTCTTATCTGCACTTCCGGTAAACTTCCATTCCTTGTCGCCATCTTCAAAACCATAGTTTTTCTCTCGAATAAGATTCTGAATGGTTATCTCGACTTTACAGATAACATCAAATTCCAGATCATTATAGGTTGCTATACCTTTTACTGTGTAGTTTCCTACACCAGACTTCTCTACAAGGCTTATATCTTCTTTATCCCACTTTACCTTAGCTTCGTCCTTTGTTCCATCCTTATATAAGACTCCTACTTTTTCAGGAAGGATTATATCTTCTCCTTCTTCAAAAGCTGCGCTTGCATCATATATCTTGGACAAACCATTCGTTGCAGTAGAACCACCTCTTATAAGATTAAAAAGCTTTAATGATTCAAGGGCCTTTCCATCAAAGTCAAATACAGACTCATTATCAACAGCTGATCCGCCATACCACTCGCCAACATTCTTGTCATAATCTGCTGCCGCTGACGTAGCCCAGCCTGATCCATATTTCTCCCATATAGCTTTATTATTCTCTAGAACAGCTTCCTTGTCTGTTGCACCAGCATAGTTGTTTACCGGAATCCATGCAGGTTCCCACCAGAATACTCCGATTCCTTTGTTGTTATCTATGGAAGATATCGTGCTTATCACATTTCTGAAGTGATTTACCTGTCCCTGCTCGCTTATTTCGTAAGGAAAATCATCAGTTGTAAGCTTCTTTTCACTTTCTGTATTCTCCCATCCATCGCCATCCTCTATAGTTCTGACATATGACGTCTCGGCAACCATTACATATTTGTTATACTTTTCTGCAACCGCTGAAAGCTTTGTCTTAAGATTATCAAGTGTACCATGCCAGTAAGGATAGTAAGATGTTGCAAAAACATCATATACCACGCCATTCGTATCAAGATCCTTTGCATATCCTACGTAGTCTATACTATCAGGATTAGTCAGATGAATAGCTATCATGATTTTCTTATCGTTTGCTTTTTCTATAGCCTGCACACCCTCACTTCCTGCCTTAAAGAGAGTGCACATATTAACTCTGGTCTTCTCACCGCAAAATCCCGTAGTAGTTTCATTTCCTATCTGAACCATTCCTACATCTACGCCAGAGTCAATCAGTTCCTGAAGGCTTGTCTCAGTCCATTTCTTGAGAGTTTCAGCTTTTTCTTCCAGCTCAAGCTCCTTCCATAACTTTGGAGCTGTCTGTTTTCCCGGATCTGTCCAGAAGTCTGAATAATGAAAATCAACAAGAACTCTCATTCCGGCATCTGTAGCATATTTACCTATCTCTGCAGCAGTCTTAACATCACAGTTTCCACCACCGTAATAGTTCCCTGCACCATCTGTAGGATCAACCCATACACGAAGTCTTACATAATTAACTCCGTTATCCTTTAACAGATTAAAGAATCCGGAATCCGTCAGCTCATTACCGTCAAAATCTTTATATGTTGCTCCACTTTTTCTTATGGAGAGATAGGATGAAAGATCAAATCCTGTAATAAAACCATTTGCTAATCCATCAACCTTTTCTGCCACCAGATCCGATTCCACTGGTTCTATAGAAACAGGAGTTGTGTCATAATCAAAGGCTCTTACTTCCTTCTCTACTTCTTCATACGAATAAAGAATAATATCATCAAAATCACCCCAGTAACCTGGTGTGATCTCTCCAGAAATGCCGAGTTTCACTTCTATCTCATCTTCTACTGTAAGTACCGGGGTAAAGATTTCATCGCTCCATATATCCCACCCATTAGTTGCCGGACAAGTGACTTCTTTATCTCCTAATAAAACACTAAGTCCTGAAACTCCTTCAGCACCTTCCTGTATAAAGCCTAATTTATAGTTCCCCTTTGGAAGTGTTATGGTCTTTGTCAAAGAAACACTTCTCGAATCAGCATCATTATTCCAGATATTAAAGATACTACTTGTATTATTAGATGCCCATTCATCTACTTTTATAGTAGTACCTGCATTCTCAGCTGTATCATCCAGTACTATCTCCCAGTCATCCAGAGACTGTTCAAAGTCCCCATCTGTAAGAAGTCCTGTATTAACCCAGGAATAACCATCTTCTGAGGATGATACCTCTTCTGCATTTACATTACCTAATCCTGCAGCTAAGGGATTAGAGAGTCCCAGAACCAAAATCGTAATCAGGCTCTTGGCAAAATCGATTTTAAATCTCCTTCTCATAAAATCATTTACCCTCCATAAAACATAAATCTATTCCCCTGTTTATAAATACCCATATACCAAAAGTGAGCAACCGTT
>DOVG01000273.1:4552-4825 GCA_003520205.1 Lachnospiraceae bacterium | reverse complement strand
GCAATACTTCTATCTCAAAAGGATGTCGGAAAGGACAATAATCTGAATCTAAAGCCGATATATATGCTTCCATTCATTATGGAAGAATTATAACATATATAGTTGTACATGAATTGAAAATTCAGTAGTAAGGAAAATCGGAATAAACAAATTCAATGATTTGTTAATTGAGATGGATAACGGGGTAAGAATAGAATGTTATGTTGCAATGGAGAAAAAAATCCTGAAGAATGCCAGAGGGCGAGAGAAGAAACTCTGAATGTTATAATAAAA
>DOVG01000273.1:0-4433 GCA_003520205.1 Lachnospiraceae bacterium | reverse complement strand
TCGACCATTGTTGCCGGGCTTGCTGCATTGCTTCAGACTGTCGGCAGATCCTATGAGGGTAACTACTCAAGTTTTATCTGGAGTGGGAGCGAGTACAGATATAACCCCTTCTTTTATATGCTCGGTTTGGCACTATTCGTTGGATTCATGATCGTGGGATACATTTTTTTTCTTAAGAAGCGGATGCTTTATCTCAATCAGAAAGGCATAATACCGAAGATAGTTTTCTTAGGGGTGGCCGTAATCTTCTCTTTGCTGATGATTGCGCCAATCGTTTTCGGCCTTTTCTTGGTGACAGGTCTGACTGATAATATGCGTCCTGATTGGATGCTTTATATGACGGGTTTTGGATGGCCTGTTTTTTGCCTTGTATTCATGATAATTGCGGAAGTATTGGTCGTGAGAAAAAAAGGTGTAGATTTGGGGAATGATATAGAGGGTATTCACAATGTGGTTTAGGATGCATCCATGGGTATTTCCAATAATTATAGGCGGTATCGGTGTTTTATATTTGATAGGCAATATCGGAGCAATCATCGAGACTAAAAAGATCCAGGCCAAAGGGTCTGATCATCATATTTCGGGCATTCCATTTCTTGGAGGAATACATCTGCTTATCGCAGGACTAATCAGCCCTATCAAGTGGCTGGCGTTGCTCTGTGTCTTGGATTATACATTCTGGAGTTTTCTATATGCGGTATTTATAGGAGACAGCTTTAAGAAAAATGATGTTACTGAGGAAGAGAACCGGTATGTAGCTGACATAGAGAATGACAGGATGGAGATAAGACCTGTAAAAACATCCAGTGTGGGTGTCGGTGATGCGATTGTATTTATTATGCTGGTTATATTTTCTGTAGCAGGTTTCATGGGTAGAAATGTTATTTTGGGATATCTGGCAGGAGTGCCTGCGGCATTGTTATTTCCGTATCTGACACTTAAAAGACCATATTTTAAGGCAGATGGCCAAGGAATACTGTACAGAAAGCCGACGAGCTTTGGATATGGAAAAGCAGAATATATTAAATGGGAACAGGTAGAGGCAATCATAGCGGGCGATTGGATTTTCAGTATAGATGAGGATCTCGGTGTTATATCGGAAAACAAATTAAATGCCCAGACACTTTCCGGATTGAGCGCTTTTGCAGGATATACTGAGGAGGAATACGAGGATCAGGCAGAGTGGATAGAAAATGGATTTTTCATAGTGATTAAACCTATGGAAGAAGAAAAAATAGAATTGCTAGATTTAGGAACTTTTTTTCATCAGAAGGATTTTCTGAAAAAACCGGAAATGTTAAGAACTTTATGGTCGTATCATTTAAAATCAATCCTAAGATAATAAATTGACTGATGATGAAAAAGGGAATTACAGAATAACGATTTAAAAGAGAGTGTGTGAATAATGGTTGGTATTTATTTTAGCGGGACAGGCAATTCAAAATATGCGGCGGAGGTATTCTGTAAAGAGTATGACAAAGAATCCGGTGTATATTCCATAGAGGATACAGAAGCATTAACAGTTGTAACAGAGTCGGATCTTATCGTATTTGCATATCCGGTTCAGTTTAGTACAGTTCCGAAGATTCTGCGGGATTATATTACAGACAATAGTGAACTGTGGATGAATAAAAGAGTTTTTATAATCGCAACGATGGGGCTTTTCAGCGGTGATGGAGCAGGGATGCTCGGACGGCTTTTGCAAAGCTGTGGTGCTAAAGTGATTGGCGGGCTTCATCTTAAGATGCCGGACAGTATAGCTGACGAGAAGGCATTAAAACGTCCGCTTGAAAAGAATAAAGAACTTGTAAAGCAGGCTAATCAGAAGATAAAAGAATCTGTAAAGCAATTGAAAACGGATAAACCGACACAAGAAGGTATAGGTGTATTCTACAGGCTGGCCGGATTTTTTGGACAGAGAGCGTATTTTGGTCATAAGACCAAAGGGTATTCCTCGAAACTTAAGGTTGATACTGATAAATGCATCGGATGCGGACTATGTGTAAAGTTGTGTCCGATGAAGAACATTAACATTAAGGATCAAAAAGCAGTTTCAAGTGACCGGTGTACTATGTGCTATCGTTGTATCAATAAATGCCCCGGGCAGGCAATTACGCTTCTTGGAAAAAGGGTTGTAGAGCAGTGCGGGATTGAGAAGTATATATAAGGAGAAATCTATTGAGGGTAGTCATTATCAGACATTTCTCCAAGAGTGTAAGTTCAAAAATGAAATGATCGATAAAGAGGTTTACGAAGCGGATCGGAGATGATCACTGATCAATCCGGTCCTTTTTTATTAGAAATACTGTTTTTAATATATTTAAGAAAATCTTTAATATTTAGCATTATAGTATTTTTAAGCTGATAATAATTACGATACCAGATTAAATAAATTGTGACAGGAGAAGCTTATGTCAGAAATAATAGTTGATGTAAAAAATCTTACCAAACAGTACGGAAAGCAGAAGGGCCTTGATGATGTATCCTTCAGCATCAGAAAGGGAAGCATAGTAGGACTGATAGGTCCGAATGGTGCAGGCAAAACTACTATCATGAAAATCATGGGCGGACTTGCATTTCCGACCTCAGGAGTGCTTGAAATGTACGGAGCCACGGATGAGAAGGGACTTAATCATGCAAGAACCCGGATGAGTTTCATGATAGAAACCCCATACGAGAAGGAGAAGATGACTGCCAGAGAGAATCTCGAGAAGCAGCGGCTTCAGAAGGGGATACCGGATAAGGGGCGAATAGATGAGGTTCTGGAAATAGTAAATCTCGCAGATACCGGCAAGAAGATAGTTAAGAATTTTTCCCTCGGAATGAGACAGAGACTGGGACTTGCCAATGCACTTATGGGAAGACCTGAGCTTATGGTTCTGGATGAGCCGATAAATGGTCTGGATCCGGAAGGAATAGTAGAGATAAGGGAGCTGTTCAGAAAGCTGAATAAAGAAGATGATATAACGATTGTTATTTCTTCGCATATCCTTAGTGAACTGTCCCTTCTCTGCACCGATTATATCTTTATAAATGGCGGAAAGATAAAGGGTACATTTACTGCCGATGAACTGAGGAAAGCCTGCAGCGAATATTATCATATAGATACAGATAATAACGAGAAGGCGGCTGCAATACTGGTGAATAAATGTCATATAAACCATATGGAGGCTATGGAGGATGGAAGCCTGCGTGTATATGACGGTCTTGATGATATTCTTAATATTTCGAAATCTCTCTATGAGGGTGGCGTCATTCCGACATCACTTACACTGAACGAAGTAAACCTTGAAGAATACTATATGAAGCTTGTTGAGGAGAGTGAATAAATGCTAAATATAATCAAATCCCTGAACTACGGTGCCAAAAGGGATACAGTAAATATACTTACAATCATAACAATGCTTATTTTTCCTGCATTTTTTCTATATATCTCAGGAATTCTGGGTAATGCTTCCCTTACTGATATGACACCAAGCGTGTACTTCGCATCACAGTCAATGGCATCGATATTTATATTTTTCTGTTTTGGAATAATGATATTTTCAAGTAAACTTGTAGCCTCAGATGCCGGTGATAAGACAATCAATTATGAATTTCTGTCAGGTCACAGCAGGACACGCATATTTATGGCGAGAACTATAGTAGGGCTTCTCTGGGGCGCAGTGCTCTCATTTATACTTCTTATGATTCCTGTAGGTGTTATGTATATGACGAATGGATGGGGACCGGAAACCGACAGGGGAGATGTGCTGCTCAGGTTTTTCCTTCTGCTTTTCCCCATTATAAGACTCGCTTCCTATAACATAATGCTGGCAAGTGTGACAAGAAGTGCCGGGAAGGGGATTGCTCTGGGATATGCCACGCTTATGGTGGTTGCTATGGTGACCAGTATATTTTCTGATATCTTAGATATTGATATAATATATCCCTTTGGATTTACGAATGGCTCCTACCTGCTTATATCAGAGAATGCAAGAAATGTTGTAATAGATGGTAAGACTGTTACTGTATATGATACGGCAGTACCGGCTGATATGATTTGGAAAACCATAGCTGTTTCACTTACCTTTACAGCTATATATCTGACTGTTACATATATTAATTATAAAAAGAAAGATCGTGACTGATATGAAAAATATAATCAAATCAATTCTATATGAAATGTGGCACAGCAAGCTGTTCTTCAGGTTATATATACTAATGGTAATAGTAATGGCTTTGGTAGGGGTGCTCAATCTGGACGGTGGACCGGTAAGTCTTGCTCTGGCTGAAAATCCCGGTATGTCTTATGAATTTGGGATATTTATAGCTGCTCTTGTATGTGGGATTATCTGCGGTGAAGACTATAGAGATAAGGTGGCAAACTACGAAGTACTTTCAGGACATTCGAGGGAGAGTATCTTTTTTGCAAGAAGCCTTCTTGCCTCACT
>DOVG01000230.1 GCA_003520205.1 Lachnospiraceae bacterium | reverse complement strand
TTGACACTTATGTCATATTATATCTATGTGCTATCTTACGATTGAATCTATCAGCTTATGATATTTCTCTTTCTCAACATACATAAATTTATCTGCCTGATCTATGTAATCTTCTATTGTACCTTCATCCTCCGGCTCTATAATGGAATAACCTATACTTGCGTGAAGCATAAATGACAGGTTCAGTGACTCAAACTCATCAGTCATCGCTTTAGACAGATTCTCGCGAATGTTAACTATTTCTTCATTAGGTGGACACGGACCTACAGCAATGAATTCATCTCCACCATATCTTCCGAACAGCCATTCATCCGGTGAGTGTTTTACAAAGGCTTCTGCAGTTGCCTTTATAGCAAGATCACCTTTAAGATGTCCATAGACATCATTTATCGTCTTCATTCTATCTATATCCGCAAAAACAAGAAGTGATTTCTTATTCTGCTTTTTGTTATCTGAAATATATTCGTATAATACTTTTTCACAACCGGTACGGTTATATATACCTGTAAGCGCATCTGTCATATAGACTTTCTTCAGCTCATTATTAGTACGTTCAGAGAATATATGCCTGCGCATGCTGAAGAGTGCTGCATTCATACTCTTTATAAACTTACTCAGGTCCATATTGTATAAGAGTTCTGGTGCATTCTTAATTGCAACATATCCTATGATATAGTTAAGATAGTTAAGCGGACCAAATATATACAGATTGGACTTGCCCTCTTCATGTTTATATCCGGGATAGAGTTCATGGGAATCGAAGTTATTTAATGAAACCCTTTGTCCATCCTTAAGTTCGTACAGAATATCCATATTCGAACTATATCCACGTATCCTATCTGGATATTCATCATCATCTATTTCGAAAAACTCCGGTTCCGTACACAGGCAGTAATTATTTCCTAATAAAGGTATATCATTCGAATTCTTCAAACCTTTATCATAGAAATCATTTTTACTTGTCGCAAGAGCAAGCGGTACCTGAAGACGCTGAAAAAATATATCCATAATATCCTGCTGAAGTTTGTTATAATATAAACTCCGCATATTCCCGAAACGATTCTTTACTGCCTCCGCTGATGGAGGGCATCCGCAGCTCTCCGAAGGAACAAAGTAAGAATCATATACTTCGGTAAATCGTTCATCAGGATGTTCTATCTGATACATAAGCTTATCATATGCCACTTCACCAAATCTTTCCCAGCCCCTTGATACTGTTGAAAGAATCGGAAATGTAAACTGTCCATCCTTTACCATATCATAACCGGTAAGAAGTACATCCTCGGGAACTGAAAAATTATGTTCAGTTATAGCTGAATTAATACCAAGCGCCATAAAATCATTAGCACAAACAATAGCGTCAGGAAGACTTTTGCCTGAATCCAGATATTCATTCATGGCTACATAAGCGCTATAGAAGCTGAAATCACACTTAAGCTCGTCATAAAGCTCCATATCATTTTCAGCAAGAACATCTATAAGTGCCTGCCGTCTGACCATGTTCTCCGCATTTCCTTCAATACCGTTTACATACATAATCTTCTCGGCATGATGCTCTTGGATGAGATGTAAAGCAAGACTTCTGACACCTTTATAATTTTCTGTTTTTATACATGACATATCGGGAACTTCCACTTCCAAAGAAAGCATAGGAACACCAGCCCTCTGGAATCTGGCACAGACACGTTCCTGTTCATCCGGGAAATTATATGTATTGGTGAGCATTATTCCACCATCAAATAGTTGAGGATCCGGAAGATGGAAGATATTTAACTGACATTTGTTCTGAAGTTCATGATCATTTGGAGTGCAGTAAGTTACAAACACAAAAATATCCACACTGTCTTCTCTTGCCTTTTTCTGAAGACCTGTGACTATATTTTCTATGAACTCATTACTAAATCCGTTCGTAAATACTGCTATTTTTTTATTCATAAAATGATTCCTCCACTACTGCAAATAATTATAACACCATCCATTTTAAAAAAACAGAAAAAATGCAGAAAAAACCAATGAAGCTTTCATTGTGAATAATCGTTTAAAGTGATACAATAAATGTAATTATCTCCAGATAGGAGGCTCTGAAAATGATATCATCGTTTTACCTGATTACATTTCTTGCTTCGCTTTTATTATCAACTATTTATTTATACAAATGGCATAAACACTATGAAGTGAATATAACTCTGATTTTCACTTTAATTCCAATAGCAAATCTTGGGTATCTGCTGTCATGGCACGCCGCAAACATGGAAAGCTATATAATCACAGTAAAAATCATTTATCTGGGCGGTTGCTTTCTGATTTTCTTTATCAATATGTGTGTATTCAGAATCTGTGGCATCCTGGTAAAGAGGTGGATTCGTACGACAGGCTTTCTTATATGTCTGGCTCTTTACTGCAGTGTACTTACTATCGGGCACTTCCCTCTATTTTATAAAAATCTTTTCTTTCAACGAAACGGTTCCAATCTGATTGTTGCTAAAACCTACGGTCCCATGCATACCGTTTTTTATATAATTATTGGTTTATACTTCATGGCCGGTCTGTCGGCTATCCTATATACTCTTTATACTAACAAGCAGACATCCAAAAAAATACTTCATCTACTGTTTCTGCCTGAAGCAATAACGCTCTTTGGATATATCGGCTATCATCTGGTTTCCAGGCACATTGAACTTACTCCGCTTACATATAATTTTGCACAGATAGTATATCTTCTGATTATCCGAAGAATGTCTCTCTATAATGTTAGCGATAATGTCATACAGTCAATGGTTCAGACTGGTGAAACAGGATTTGTATCAATTGATTTTAAACACAGATATCTAGGAAGTAACAGAACTGCCAAAATCATACTTCCGGAACTGGAAACTCTCAGTATCGATCAGGCTATAGATGATTACGAGGCACTTAAAGATAACATCACACATTGGCTTAGTCACTTTGAGGACGATAATAATACTTCCAAAAATCTGTACATTAAAAAGAATACTGAAAATGAGGAAGACTCTGAAGTTTTCTCCGTAAATATCAGTTATCTATATGTTGGCACTAAAAAAAGAGGTTATCAGATATTTCTTACCGATGATACCAAGAATCAGAAGTATATAGCTCTTCTGGACAAATATAATTCAGAACTTGAAGATGAGGTATCTGAAAAAACCAACGAAATCATAGAAATGCATAATAACCTCATCCTGAGTATGGCAGTTATGGTTGAAAGTCGCGACAACTCCACCGGTGGTCATATACGAAGAACCAGTGAAGGTGTTAAGATACTGATAAATGAAATAAAAAATGATAATAGATTTAATATTACTGAAGAATTCTGCAAAGATATCATTAAGGCTGCTCCAATGCACGATCTGGGGAAAATAGCTGTAGATGATGCCATACTCAGAAAACCCGGTCGCTTTACCGATGAAGAATTTGAGAAAATGAAGATTCACGCTGCAGAGGGAGCCCGGATAGTTCATGAAATCCTTAAAGATACCAATGATGAATCCTTTAAGATTATTGCAGAAAATGTAGCACATTACCACCATGAAAGAATTGATGGTTCAGGCTATCCGGATGGACTGAAAGGGGATGATATTCCTCTTGAAGCAAGGATAATGGCAATTGCCGATGTATATGATGCTTTGGTAAGTAAACGAGTATATAAAGAAAGCATGTCATTTGAAAAAGCAAATGAAATTATCTTAGAGGGTATGGGAAAACATTTTGATAAAAAGCTCGAGAAATACTATATAAGTGCCAGACCAAAACTCGAGGAATACTACAGCAGTATACAGCAATAGCATAATCTCTCACTTCTTTTTATAATTACAGGGTTACAAATATGAAGAAAAAAATAGCTTTTTTTACAACAGGATGGTGTAGTGAAATACTATCTCAATTCATCAACGGAATGCAAAAAACACTTGAAAAAGAAAATGTCGATATATTTCTTTTCCTGTGCTATGCAACCTATGGTGATACTGAAGCAAACAAAATCGGGGAAATGAATATCTTTAAACTGCCGGATATGCACGACTTTAGTGGAGCCGTTATATTTGGAAGCGGACTTGAATATGATGATCAGATAGATGACATAGTTAATCGATGTAAAGAGGCAGATATCCCCGTCATTATACAGGGTGCCAAAAGAGAAGGCACCTATTATGTTGGTTCAGATAACTATACCGCCACACTTGATATGTGTGATCATCTCCAGAACAAACATAATTGCCAGGACATCATATTCTTCGCGGGAACCCAGGACTCTCTGGATTCCGAGCTAAGACTTAAGGCTGTAAAGGATTATCTAAAGGCAAACAATCACCTGGACGTTCTCCGTGATGTCTTCTACACTAAATGGGAAAATGCAGCTGCTGCAAGATATATTAATAATCTGGTTAATTCAGGTCAGCCTTTACCGGATGCATTTATCTGTGCGAATGACGGACTTGCCATGTCAACCTGCCTTGAACTCAGTAATCATGGTTTTAATGTCCCTGATGATACTATCGTAACCGGTTATGACTATATAGACGACAGTCAGGTATTCGATCCTTCTATAGCGTCTGTAAATCAGTGTTTTACTAAGATGGGCGAATTAGCTGGTGAAGTATGGCTTGAACTGCTCGAAAAAAAGGTATCTGAAAAAGAACATATAATCCCCTGCGAATTTGTTCCCGGCGACAGCTGCGGCTGTTACCAGCATCGTAGCAGCGACAAAATCAGACGTCTTAAAGGACGCGAAGCCTTCTCAAAAAGGTCCATGACAACCTACTTCAATCGTAAGCTTAACATACTGGACTCTACCATTCTATCCTGCATAACATATAATGAATTCAAAGAACGCTCTAAACAGCTGCTTACTGAAGACCATGATTTTGAAGGAGATAGTTTCCATATATTACTTGAGCCAAATTTTGGTCTGTCTATATATGATCAAAATATTCATCTGAGAACTGAAGGCTATAGCAGTTATATGGATGTACTATACTCAACCCAAAACGGCAAAAATTATAGTGAAGAGCAGTTTCCTTCACGTCAGCTTATTCCATGCTATGATTCAGACGATAAAAATCACTTATATATCTTTCTCCCTATTCATGAAAGTGACGAAAACTATGGTTATATAATATTCAGGGACTGCATAGATAAAGTAGGAAATCATTTCCTGCATACTTACCAGAACCGTATGGGGCTGGTCTTTGATAAATTCAGACATGCTCTCAGCCTTGACCTTATCAATAAACGCCTCCTTGAAGTTATGAAAAAAGACCCACTTACAAATGTGAGTAACCGTATAGCTTTCGAGGATAAATCTAAAGTTATTCAATCTGAAATCAACGCAGATAAAGAAGTGAAATTTGCTATTGCCATGTTTGATGTCAACAACCTAAAGCTCATCAATGATTCGAAAGGACATGATGCGGGCGATGAATATCTCAACAGAGCCTGCCGGCTTATATGCGATACCTTCAAACATAGTCCGGTTTATAGAATAGGTGGAGATGAATTTGTATCAATCCTTATGGGGGATGACTATATCGATTATGAAAATAAACTTGAAGCTATGAATAAACAGATGAGTACATATTCCTGTACTTTACCAATTCCTGATAATTATATATCCATAGCAAGTGGCGTAGCCATTTATGACCCTGCTATCGACAGGTCTGTTCAGAATGTGGTTAAACGTTCAGACGAACTGATGTACATAAATAAAGCCAGGATGAAACAGTAATTGTTGCTCTTTTGTTATATGGTGTTAAAAGGTACTTTTTGACACCTACGTCATGATATGATTTGGGTGTCATTTAATAAGCTTTTTTATTTAATCTGGTATCGTATCTATTATCAACTTAAAAATACTATAATGCTAAATATTAAAGTTTTTTTAAATATATTTGGAATATATTCACTTATAAACAAAATCTGTAAACTCAGCTGAACCACCTGTCTCTTTTGTCGAATATATAAAAAGTCCAAATCTTGCGCCTGTAAAATAATCCAGTCTGAATGACAGCTCATGAGAAGGTCCTATATCGGTCCACTTTCCATTTTTATATATACTGCACTTTGCCTCGTCCCTGGTGTTTTTTTCATCCGGTCCGGTAAATGCCACACTTAGCTTTACACGTAGTTCATCTGTATCTAGAGGTATAAGCTCACTCTCCTTTCCTGGTTCAGTAGAAAGTATCCAGGTATCTTCTTTACTGGTAAAAGAAGTTGTGAGTGCATATAGCTGTCCATTTCGTCTGGTTATTCCAACCCATATGTAATTCCCCTGATATACAGCCAGACCTGCCATATCTCCATCCTTCAGATTCTTTCCTGATACACTTACTTCCCCACTGCAGTCAGGATATTTCATCCTCTGTGTAAGTACATTTCTTGCCTGATGGATATTGGTACACAGCTTATCAGTTGTCACCTTAAATACTGCCCTTTTCTTATCTATATCAATTAGCTTCATATCCGGTTCATGACTGAACTGCCAGAAGTCCTTTAAGCCGCCCTTAAAATCATCACTTCCATAGAGAGGCTTATACTTATAATCCGGTTTCATACTCGGTAAAGAAAGCTTCATCGGAACCTTTCCATCTATACCAAAGACTGGAGTGTCTTCTTTCCATGTTACCGGAACAACCACCGGTATCCTTCCCACTGCTCCACAGTCCTGAAAAACAACTGCATTCCAGTTTCCATAGATATCATCTACGATACCACCCTGTGCCGCTCCCATACCGGGTCTTCCCATATCATCTGAAAGTACATCTCCTCCGGTAAAATCACCTTCCAGTGAATCAGAAGAAAAAACCGCCTCTCTTCTCATCCATTTATCTCTTGCACTATGTATCAGGAACAGATAATACCTTCCATTTATCCTATAGATATGCGAGCCTTCGTATCCAAGCATAGGATTTCCTTTATCACTTACGATAAGTCTGTGAAGTCCGCCTTCCAAAGGACCAGTCATATCCTTGTTCAGCTCCGTCAGATATATATCTGTATTTCCATATACTATAAACACTCTTTCTTCATCAAACAAAAGAGATGCATCATGATAGAAGCCTTTTATCTCGCTCTTTCTCCAGGGTCCCTCTATATTCTCTGCTCTATAGAGATAGGTTTTATG
>DOVG01000304.1 GCA_003520205.1 Lachnospiraceae bacterium | reverse complement strand
TTGAATATATATGAGTATGACAGATAAGTGGTATAAAAGTTTAGAACAAAAATAAGAGAAAAATATGACAAACAGGATCAATTTTTTCGCAACTAAAAATGATATGATTTCAATTCTTTCGAAATTAGAGGAACAACTTTCGTATGAAATCAAATATATTCAGTGTGGAAAAAAAGACGGATCATTTTATAGAACAATAAAGGACATTCCCGGTCTTGGTACTTTGCAAAAGAACCATGGCGAAATCAGTTTTATTATAATGCCTGCAGATGCTGAAGTAACTATAAACGAATATGGACAGGTATATCAGGGAGAGAACAAATGCTCTTTAGGATTTGATCCTTCGGGAATCAGCGAAGACGGAACAGGTCTGATACATGGTATGTTCGCAATTATGGATGATAATGAGATTTCGCTTGAACTATTTAAAGTAGTGAAAAAGCTTATGAAAGCGGAGTGCAGAATTAGTAGAGGCTGGCATATCGGTAAAGAGGCAGAAGATTTATATGGGAGACTGAGATTTATCTGCATTGGTTTAAATGAGCCTGAATCATTCGATTTTAGAATTATAGAACAATAATATATAGGTGCGGAAGATTTTGGTTTTCCGTACTAACGAAAGTGAATTATATTGTAATAGAATGTGTTTCGACAACTTAATAGTATAGTAAAAATGTATAATGCAGAGGCTATGTAAAAGTAGTCTCTGTTTTTATTTATAAGGAGTAACTGAGTATGGAAAATGAAGTAATGCAGATCAGATCTGCACTTGAAAAAATGGATAAGGATAAGGAGTTTGTCATAACAATTCCGCTGACAGACGGAAAGGAGGCTGATGATGACAGAGAAAAAGTACAAACTTGACCAGGTTGCTATCCGGATGGTAAGAGAGAAACCGCTTTACAGTACAGAGCCAGTAAATACTCCGGAAAAGGCTGTTAAGCTCCTGGCAGATGCAGTCAGGGATTATGACCGGGAAGTGGTATGTGTTATAAACTTCAATTCTGCTATGCAGCCTATCAATATGAATATATGTTCCATGGGAGCCATCGACAGGGCGATAGTATGTCCGAGAGAGGTGCTTAAGTCCTCTATACTATCAAATGCTTCGAGCTGTATGCTCCTTCATCTTCATCCGAGTGGTGACTGCCATCCTTCAGAGCAGGATGTATATATCACGGATAGAATGCAGGAAGTATATAAGCTGATGGATATCAAGCTTCTGGATCATATTATTATAGGTGGTGACAGCTTCTATTCATTTACAGAGAACAGGATAATGCCGGATAAAGAACTGTCGTTTACCCCAATTATGGAACTTTATCAGATGAAACATGGTCTGGAAGCCCAGAAGGAAGCAGTAAAAAGTCAGGTCGGAGAATCATCTATATTTGACAGGATAGATAGTAAGAAGAGTCAGATGAAAGAAAAACCAACGGGTAAAATGGAACAAAAGAATATTGAACATAAAACAGTTCAGAACAGAAATAATAAGCAGTTGGCATTATAGAAAAAATGCGTAACTGCGTAAATCATGAAATGGTATTTGATTTCCGGGTATGTTATAATTCGGGTACGGGTGTTATCCATAGCGGATAGCGGTTCGCCTTTTGGACCGTATGGAAATCATACGAGCTCCCTTTGCATTGAAGGAGGGATGCCTATGAGGGAAGTATGTAAGAAAGGTAAGTATTTTGTTGGATACGATTAGTATTGTGGTGACTGTAATCAGCATTGTTGTTACAGTTATTGGAATAATCGTTACGATTATAGCCATGCATCATGATACTAAAGATACAAAAAATAAAAGAAGCAACCGCCCTCACCAAGGTTAATGGTTGCTTCTTTTAGTAACTCATAAACTAAGGCGAACCGCTATTCGGGTAACACCTTTTCACATAATATAGCATATCTTATGTATAAATGCAAATATCATTTCTGAGTCGGAAATCAGGTCGTTTCCGGCTCTTTTTTTTCATCAAGAATTATACAGAAGAAAAGGAGAAATGACGACATGGTATTTGAGGATAAGAGAGAAAGAGACATAGTTGCTCTCACAGGTCTTCCGGTCAGTGATGAGCTGCAGGATATCCTGAACAGATAGTAAATGAAAAGCTGGAGGCTGCCAGATCAGCTGACGCCCCCGGCTTAGGGAAGAAGAAGGGTAAGGGAGTGGGAATAGATGACTGAGAAAACATTTAATAGAATAACAGTGAGTAGTGGAAAGAGGAAACCGAGAAAACCGAAGGATAATCCGTCGGATTATAAACTGATAAAAATGGCAAATACAACATTTCTGTTCTGTATCATCTTTGAGGTGGTCGGAATAATGACGATATTGTTCTTCGGAACAGTGGGAGCACAGATGTCGATATACTTCATGACATTTCTGTTCTCACTTTTTTTATATCTGAAACATAAAAATGATTTCAGTGTACCGCTAAGTTTCAGAAAAGTATCACTTAGGAAAATGATTTTTCTGCTTGCACTTACAATATGTGGGATACCGGCTGCCATGTTACTGAATACCATGGCTGATTTTCTCACAAAGGCAGGTATTGAAAGTACAAATGAAGTAATTACATTTCCTGTGATTCCGGCACTTATAATCTATGCACTGATACCTGGAATAGTAGAGGAATTCGTATTCAGAGGAATAATACTTGGAATCTACAGTAAGGTTGATGTCAGGGCAGGAATTCTAATCAGCAGCCTGTTCTTTGCACTTCTGCATTTTTCACCAGGATCCGTTCTGTACGGATTCCTGTTCGGAGTTATCTTCGCTCTGGTGAGAATTAGTACAGAGAATATTCTTTATACGATATGTATGCACTGTGCATTCAATGGCGTAAACGTGCTTCTGTCATATGTTGATATGGAGTCAATGCCTGTAGCTGCAGTATTAACGGCAGCAATAATTTTATTCATATTATTTGTTATGATGCTTATTTGGTTTATTCGGAAAAATATGCAAGATTGTGTCAATCTGCCATCAATGACAAATAACGAAAAGTATGCTGTATACAGACTGATAACCAGAGAAGGGTATATAACAGTGGCTGTATGTGTTGTAGTAATGATAATGATGTTAATGATGTAAGGAAAAAAGACATATCGTGGTCTGGCTCGAAAGAGTTCGGCTGCGGTGTGTCTTTTTTGTACAGAAATAGGTTGTGTTGTCTGACAATTTGTAAAAACTATTTGATGAAATAATAGGATTACTGTACACTCTAGTTATGGGTAGCTTGAATATCCGGATATGGAATGATATATATTTTTTGATTGCTCAGATTTTAGAATAGGATAAGAAATATTATGGCAAAACCTGAATATGATTATGATGAAATAACTGAATATGTCAGAACTCATTACGAGGAAGCATTTGAAAAAGGATATTTTAAAGTTTATTATCAGCCTGTGGTGAGGGCACTGACCGAGGAGGTATGTGGATATGAAGCTCTTATAAGGTGGATTGATCCAAAGTACGGAACCATACCGCCATTTTTCTTTATTGAAATGTTAGAACAGCAAAAGCAGATACACAGGCTTGATGAGTTTGTTATTGAAACAGTATGCTCAGATCTAAGGGATGACTTCGAGAGCGGATTCGCATATCAGCCTATATCGGTTAATCTTTCAAGACTTGATTTTGAACTATGTGATATAAAGGCTATTGCTGATAAATGCCGCGCAAAGTATAGAATTCCTGTGGAATATCTTGTGATTGAAATTACGGAAAGTGCCATTGCTTCAGAAAAAGCACGAATCGGTGAGAAAATTCAGGAATTCAGGCGTGATGGATATCAGGTATGGATGGATGATTTTGGTTCCGGATACAGCTCATTAAACAATCTGCAGATGTATGATTTTGATGAGATCAAGATAGATATGAATTTTCTGAAGGATTTTGATACGAATGACAAATCCAAGGTGATAATAGCATCGATAGTACATATGGCGAAGTTGCTCGGAATCCATACGCTTACTGAGGGAGTAGAAACAAAAGAACAATTTGAATTTCTTAAAAAGATCGGTTGTGAGAAAATCCAGGGATATTATTTCGGAAAGCCAAAACCGGTTGAAGAGTTTATAAGACAGATTGATTGCAGTTTTGATACGAATGAAAATCCTAAGTATAAGGATTTTTATGACAAAATTGGTATGATTAACTTCCTGAGTTCTGTTCCGCTCAGACCAACAACGCGGAATGTATATAACAATCTGCCTATATCTATAATTGTTTTTAATGAAAAAACAGAGAGTTTCAGCTTTCTTTTTGCGAATGAAGCAAATGTTAAGATATTGGAAACAGCTGGGATAAGCTCTCTTCAAGAAGCGGAAAGAATATATACTGAGAGAGAGGATCTGAAACAACTAATGCTGGATGTGATTAAGAAGGCAGAAGATTCAGGCACTGAACGTATATCATTTGAATATAAGCTTAATGGTCGTGAATTTAGCAGCAGGATTCGTTTCATAGCCCGGCAGGGAAAGAAAACAGCTTTTGGAATAGTTACACGTGAAAAAATATAATAAATAAGACATATCGTTTGTACTAGAATACATTCTGTCTCCGGCTATCTTTTATTTAATCATGTCTTGTAGATAATTTATCATTTCCTGATAGGTGTGATGCTTTATTCCTGGAAAAGCTCTAAGCAGTCTTCTGATTCCGAAAATTTTTCGATATATCAGTTCTTTCTTTAAATGTTCAAGTCTTTTTTCTAATTCTTCCTTACGTGACAGATATTCTTCTCTATGTTCATCTATAGTACTACGAAGTTCGGCTTTATTCTCATTAAGTTTTTCTCGTAGTTCTTCTTTCTTTTCGGATGCTCCAACATATCCTTTTTCCAGAGTATCCATGGTCTTAATAGTGCCGGTTCCTATCATTTCAGACATTCCGTCACTCAGTCTGAGAATGGACTTCTGTATATCCGCCATCTTCTCAAGCTCTCTGTTAAGTTTAAGTATAGTAAGAACTGTTATTATAAT
>DOVG01000011.1:8710-9188 GCA_003520205.1 Lachnospiraceae bacterium | reverse complement strand
CTTAATCCGACAAAAATATCGGGAGTATGTGGAAGACTTATGTGCTGCCTTAAGTATGAGCAGGATTCGTATGAGTACCTGAACAGCAAGATGCCTTCTGTCGGAGATACAGTTAAGACTGCTGAAGGTGTAGAAGGTCAGGTTGCCAGTGTAAATGTTATGCGTCAGACTGTAAGAGTAATCATAACTGATGAAGAAGGCAACAAGGATGCTGCAGAGTTTAAGGTAGAAGAGCTTAAGTTTAAGCCGAAGAAACAGAAAAAGTTCGATAAGAAAGATGTAAATGATAAAGAACTTGAAGAGCTTGAAGCTCTTGAAAGAAAAGAGTCAGGAAGCAGCTTTGATTAAAGGAGTGTTAGTTTAATATGTCAGATTCAGAGCTCCTCAGAGAAAATGAAAGAATAGATGACTTAGAGGTAAATGGGTTCCGTATAATACAGAACCCTTTTTACTTCTGTTTTGGAATGGATAGCGTATT
>DOVG01000011.1:0-8589 GCA_003520205.1 Lachnospiraceae bacterium | reverse complement strand
ACTGGAATTATACCGCTTCTTCTAGCTGCAAAGAGTAAAGGTAGAAGCTGGACCGGTATAGAATTGCAGGAAAGTATCGCTGAAATGGCAGTACGTAGTACTATTCTAAATCATATAGAAGATCCGGTGTCGTCAGGTAAGCTGATGGATGATAAGCTGCAGCCGGATGATAAGAAACGCCTGATATCATCCCGTCTGGAAGAGGGCAGATGCAGGATAGTTGCTGCAGATGTAAGAAGAATCAGGGAGCTATATGAACCGGCTTCATTTGGCGCTGTTACTTCTAATCCTCCTTATATGAAGGAGAATTCGGGTATAAAGAATCCAAGCGACACCAGATATATATCGAGGCATGAAGCGTTTTTAAGTTTGGAAGATGTTATTAGTCAGGCTTCGTATCTGCTTAAAACCAGAGGCACATTTACTATGGTTCACAGACCGTCAAGACTTCCGGAGATAATGGAGCTAATGAGAAAATACAGACTGGAACCTAAACGTATGCGACTGGTGCAGCCCTATATAGATAAAGAACCTAATATGGTTCTTATAGAGGGAATCAAGGAGGCAGGAAGTGAGCTTAAGACGCTCCCGTCTCTTATTGTATATAATTCTGATGGTTCATACACAGATGAATTGTTAAGTATATATGGGAAAAAGTAATACCTGATGGACAGATTTGTAGGAAGGTATGATAAAGCGGAAAGGAAAAGGTATGGCAGGTATCTTATATCTGGTGGCAACACCTATAGGTAATCTGGAAGATATGACATTTCGGGCAATCAGAGTCTTGAAGGAAGCAGACCTGATAGCGGCAGAAGATACCAGAAACAGTATAAAGCTTTTGAATCATTTTGAGATAAAAAAGCCTATGACCAGCTATCATGAATTCAACAGGTTCGATAAGGCAGAGGTTCTTATAGATAAACTGGAGCAGGGAACCAATATAGCACTGATAACGGATGCCGGTACACCTGGCATATCGGATCCGGGTGAAGTGCTGGTTCAGATGTGTGTTGACAGAGGGATAGAAGTAATTCCGGTACCCGGTGCAGTAGCAGGAATTAATGCACTTATTGCATCTGGACAGTCTACGGCAAGATTTGTATTTGAAGGCTTTATACCTAAGGATAAGAAGGAAAAGCAGGAAGCTTTAAAAAGAATAGAGACAGAGGTTAGAACAATGATCATCTATGAGGCTCCGCATAGACTTATCAAGACGTTAAGCGAGCTTAGCCTGATTTTAGGCGGGGAGAGAAGTCTGACTATCTGCAAAGAGCTTACTAAAAAGCATGAATTTTTTAAGAAAACTACATTTAAAGAAGCATTGGAAATGTATTCTGATGCAGATAATGCTCCACGGGGTGAATATGTTCTGATAGTAGCAGGAAGGTCCAGGCAGGAGATTGAAGAAGAGAAGCAGGCGGTCTGGGAAGATATCAGCATAGAGGAGCATTTAAGAAAATATATAGACGAAGGAATGAGTAAGAAGGAAGCTGTAAAGAAAGTATCTGAAGAAAGGAATATTCCGAAGAGAGAGGTTTACGCCGTAAGTGTAACTCTTGGCTAGATTTTAACCTAAGTAAAATCATTATAAAATGAGGTCAATTTGATAATAAAAGTTTGTGTTGGCTAACCATACAGCTATGTAGTATACTGCATTCAGCAAAAAAATTGTTATTATTTTGACTAATAAGGAGGTTAATATCATGGCATTTGTAATAGGTGATTCTTGTATTTCATGTGGTACATGTGAGGGTAACTGCCCTGTTGGAGCTATCTCAGCTGGAGATGGAAAATATGAAATCAATGCAGATTCATGCATCTCTTGTGGAGCTTGTGCAGCTAACTGTCCTGTTAGCGCTATAGAGGAAAGCTAATAGTACCATTTAATTAGAAAAATATTGGTAAGATATAGCACTGTTCATGTTTTAGTGATAGAATATGAACAGTGCTGTTTTAGTTTGATAAAAAAAGAAAGGCAGAAGAAAATGTTAGATATTGAACCTAAAAGGGTGTTTTACTATTTTGAACAGATAGCTTCTATACCTCATGGATCATATAATACGAAGGCTATAAGTGATTATGTGGTCAGTGTGGCCGAGGATTTAGGACTTATTTACTATCAGGATGATAATAACAACGTGATTGTATATAAAGCTGGTCAAGGTGGTGGAGAAGATAAGGAATCCGTAATCATCCAGGGACACCTTGATATGGTCTGTGAAAAAGAGGAAGGCTGTGATATAGACTTTGAGAAGGATGGCCTGAAGCTTGTTTTAGAAGATGGTATGCTTAGTGCTGAGGGGACAACTCTTGGTGGCGATGATGGTATAGCAGTGGCATTTATGCTGGCTCTTCTGGAGGATAAGGAAGTAAGTCATCCTCCTCTTGAATGTGTTTTCACTGTAGATGAAGAAGTGGGGATGCTGGGAGCTATGTCTCTGGATAAGACAAGGCTTATGGGTAAGAGACTCCTGAATCTTGATTCTGAGGCTGAAGGACATCTTCTTATATCATGTGCCGGCGGAGCTACGGCAACTATGAATATTCCTATAAGAAGAAGGGGAGCCCAGGGAGAGCGTTACTGTCTCATAGCATCAGGCTTTATCGGTGGACATTCCGGAGTTGAGATAGACAAAGGAAGGGCGAATGCAGATATAGTTCTGGGATATGCTCTTAAGGAACTGACGTATGTCGATGATACTCTGAAGCTTATTGGAATAAAGGGTGGTCTTAAAGATAATGCTATCCCTGTAAAGGCTGTGGCAGAATTTGTGACAAAGCGCCCTGATATTATAAAAGATCAGCTTCCTGAACTTATAGCGAGAATAAAAGAGACCTACGGAGAAAATGACAGGAATATTACATTTACATTTAGCAAAGTAGAGGATGATGATGAATACGAAGGCATGTATCCGATTGATGAGATGGAGAGTCTGAATCTTATCATGCTTCTGGGAAGTGCCCCATTTGGTGTAAGAAAAATGAGCAGTGATATAGAGGGGCTTGTTCAGACTTCGCTAAATCTTGGAATTCTATATACTACTGAGGACAGTGTGATTATATCTTATAGCGTCAGAAGCAGTGTGGAGGAAGAAAAGAAGGAACTTCTGGACGAACTAAGTACTCTCGCCAGATCTGTTGGCGGAAGTGTAAGTGTTGAAGGAGATTATCCGGCCTGGGAGTATAGGGAAGATTCTCCTCTTAGAAAAGTTATGCTTGAAACATATAGAGAAATGTTTGATAAGGAAATGATAGTTGAAGCTATTCATGCCGGACTTGAGTGTGGTATTTTCTCTGGTGCGATACCGTCACTTGATGTGGTTTCATTCGGACCGGATATTTTGGATATACATACTCCAAAGGAAAGAATGTCAATTAAAAGTGTTGAAAGAACATGGAACTATTTAAATAGAGTGCTTGAGAAATTATAAAAAATGTGATACATTTAAAGCAGTGTGAAGGTAAATAGTTGTTTTTTTAGAGGTGACGAATATGGGTAGAAGAAGTATTAAGAAAACTATTCATAATCTGTATCGGGTAATAGCAATTCTGGTTGCATTTGCTCTGGTTGCCGGTTCTGTGTTTGATTCATCGGCTGCCTCAAAAGGTAAACTGAATCAGACGAAGTTATCTTTGCATGTGGGTTCTGTATATTCACTTACACTTACCGGTGCCACTGCGGTTTCATGGAAGAGCAGTAATAAGAAGGTGGCAAAAGTCAGTTCAAAAGGTAAGATAACCGCCAAGAAAAAGGGCACAGTGACTATTACTTGTACTGATAAGAATGGAAAAACTTATAAATGCAAAGTGACAGTTAAGAAACATACTTATCATGCGATAAGGAAGGTAGCTCCTACAAAGAATAAAAAGGGCTATACTGTTTATAAGTGTGCTACATGTGGAAAACAATATACTAAGAAGACGGTTTATTCGCCTAAAGAAAGTAAAGTAAGAAAGGATATCCTGGCTTTAAAGGCAAAATATCCAGAAGGAAAGAAGTGGACAACAGCCAATAAGTATACATGGGATTCAAGTATTTACTACAATGATGTTACCTGTATAGGCGGTGGATGTGTTGCATTTGCTTTTATGGCGAGTGATGCTGCATTTGGTAAGTATAACAAGTCAAGAAAAGTGAGTGGAAAGAACTGGTACAGTAAGATCCGCGCAGGCGATATTATAAGGCTGGAGGTTGAAGGCGGCGAGCATTCTGTAGTTGTTCTTCAGAAGAAGTCAAACAGTGTAGTAGTTGTTGAGGGTGCTTATAATAATTCGGTTCATTGGGGAAGAACCATCTCCATGAAGTCTTTGAAAAAACAAGGTAAATATCTCATTACCCGTTATCCTGAATAATGATTATGAAATTCAATTGAAAGTTCCCGTTTGACGGGAACTTTTTCTTGCATTATGGTATGAATTCTGATAACATACAGCCATACATCGAACAGATCCGTAGTTCACGACGTCATTTGCTTCCGACAAATGCTTATAATGACGTTCCCGACCGTGAGAATGCTACAGATACTAACCAGTTTTTCGTGTGCGTATCAGGGTGTTTTTTGCATCACAGAACAGCACACCTTATGGACATGCTGCGATTGGTACTGGAGCGAAGGGAAGTGATATGGATTAATCTACGGTTCTGACGAAGGTTTGAAATAGGTAAACAAAATAATTATTTAATTAGGATTTACCTGTAGAAATATGCGATTTGGCCTCTGTAAAATGTGCCCTAACACATTTTATAGAGGCTTGTATTTAATAATAGGTATGTTATCTCGAATACTATAATTATGAGAGATGAAGGAAAATAATATATGAAAATTGAAAGATTAAATGAAAACCAGCTTAGATTTACTGTCTGGAGTAAAGATCTTCCTGATGAAGATTTTACAATAGCCGATTTGGCTGGACAGACTGAAAAGGCTGAAGAATTAATTAAATATATGATGAACAAGGCGCGTGAAGAATTTGGCTTTGTTGTAGATGAACAGCCGATTGTGGTTGAGGCTATTCCGGTTAATAAGGATTGTATAGTGTTCCTTATAACAAAAGTAGATCGTGATGAAGAAGAGGGTCAATTCAGTTATATAGAGAAGCTGAAGAAACAGGCTATGGAAATGGCTAAGTCTATAAAGAATGGTAACTTCACACAGTCTGATGATGCTATAGAAACTTATGATACTGACTTAGATGGCAGTGAAGATGCGGAGAAGACTCCGAAGCCTACAGATGAACATA
This sequence comes from Lachnospiraceae bacterium, assembly GCA_003520205.1. Lineage (GTDB taxonomy): Bacteria > Bacillota > Clostridia > Lachnospirales > Lachnospiraceae > Eubacterium_Q. The sequence continues at coordinate 3,345 of DOVG01000011.1, read as the reverse complement.
CTGGCAAGGTTATGCCATATATGATATATAAGGCAGATAGTATGGAGCAGTTTATAAATGCTGCCAAGCTTGTAAATGGTTTCTACATAAGTTCAAATACATTATATAAGAATGAGACACCTACAAGTTATTTCCTTATAGTTACTCATAATAAAAACAGTGAGAAAGAATTTGAGTTTTTATGTGAGACCCTGAGAGAATTTTCAGAACCATATAGATTTACATATACAACGAAATACTATTTTGAAGAACATTATAAAATGATAATTAAGGATAATGCACTTCAGATGCTGGCTGATTTATAGAAAATACCACGGACTTTGCCGTGGTATTTTTTGTGAATTGTTATTTAAGAATACATGGAGACTCTTCTCACATGTCTTTCATCTTTGGAAAATGGTGTGTCGATGAAGGTATCAACGACTTTAAGTGCAAGTCCGGGACCTATGACGCGGGCACCCATGCACAGAACATTTGCGTTATTATGTTCGCGTGTAGCTTCAGCAGAAAATGTATCATGACAGAGTGCAGCTCTGATTCCGTCGACTTTATTTGCTGCCATAGACATACCGATACCGGTTCCACATACCAGGATTCCCAGTGCATCGTAGTCTTCATTGTTTGATGAAATATAATCTGAAAGAATATCTGTAAGCTTCTTGGCATAGATAGGATAATCAGTTGCTTTATCGCTGTCACAGCCAACATCGGTCACATCGAAGCCTCTTTCCTTGAGATGCTCTATTATCTCAAGCTTCAGATCATATCCGCCATGGTCAGATCCGATGATGATTTTCATATTGTCCTTTCTCCTTCCCTTGGTATTTATAAATATATAACTCGATGTCCAGCGGCCTTGAGGAGTCGGTTCATTACTGCTCCGCCAAGCTCGTCCTGGCATATACTTTCACTGTAAATAAGCTCAGCTCCTATTGTATCACATTCGCGGAGTGCTGCATATAGTTTGGAAGCAATAGTTATATTATTTTTTTTATCTCCAAGGAGAATTATATTTTGAGTTTTATAGTCCTGCTCGTGCTCTTTTGTAGTGAGTACGGCTATAGTATTATCATTTGAATTTTCAGAAATAAGCTCATTTATTTTGTGTATAACCTTTTCGGTAACTTCTCCGGGACTTGTCTTATCTTCTATAATCGTAAGCTTTCCCTTTGGTGCATAGTGGGTATACTTCATGCCGGGAGCTTTTGGTCTTATGGAAGGATCAGGAGTCAGAATAGCCTTATCTATCTGGACTTCACCAACGATTGCTTCAAGCATGGATTTGGTTATATATCCGGGACGAAGTATAGTCGGGGAATCCGAAGTCATATCTACTATAGTGGACTCTATACCGATACCAACAGGACCACCATCTATTATTGCATCTATCCTGCCTGTCATATCCTCTTCTACATGCTTTGCTGTTGTAGGAGACGGACGTCCTGATGTATTTGCGGATGGAGCTGCTATATAAGTTCCACTTTCCTTTATCAGAGCCAGTGCGGCAGGGTGCGAAGGCATTCTTATTGCTACAGTATCAAGACCGCCGGTTGTTTCTTTTGGAACGATATCCTTTTTAGGGAGTATTACGGTGAGTGGACCTGGCCAGAACGCTTCCATGAGATCTCTGGCTTTGTCTGATACTTCGGAAGCTAACTCATATACAGCATTTATATCAGCTATATGAACAATCAGAGGATTGTCTGAAGGTCTGCCTTTTGCGGCATATATCTTTTTTGATGAATCTCCGGACAAGGCATCGCCACCAAGACCATATACAGTTTCGGTGGGAAATGCAACTAAACCGCCATTTTTAATTATATTAGCCGCTATACTAATACTTTTGTCATCTTCACCGAGAAGAAGTGTATTTATTTCTGAAGATACTTTATTCATCAGTCCTTACTTGTGGCTCCTTTTATAATAAGATTAAACATGTAGTCATGAGCATCGTTCTCAGCGGAATCATTAAGCGGAGAAAGCTCGTCATCACCATATTTTCTATTTAAGGTTGTTTTAAGCAGATGGTCAGCAAATTCGGGGTTTTTGGGAAGAATCGGACCATGGCAGTAAGAACCATACAGATTCTTATAACGAACTCCCTCGGTATCATCATCACCATTATTTCCATAGCCATATATCAGATGTCCGAGAGGGGATACATTGCTTCCAAGATAGGTTCTTCCGCTATGGTTTTCAAAACCTACAACTTCACATCCACCTGATTCAGGATCACACATGAAAGTGTAGTTACCTATCATCCTGTATTCAGTTCCTATAGTATAGAAGTCCGCTACTCCAAGGAACTCCATTTTATTTCCATCCTTAGTCAGGTAATAATCTCCCATCATCTGATAACCGCCACAGATACAGAGAAATGTTTTTCCATCTTCGACGGCAGCTTTAATAGAAGCTCCCTTACCTGATTTGAGATCTGATAAAAGAACCTCCTGTTCGAAGTCCTGTCCTCCTCCGATGAAGAACAGATCATAATCTGTAAAGTCGACGTTATCACCGATTTTGACTTCAGATATGCTGCAACTGATTCCACGCCACTCCAGACGTCTCTTCAGGCAGAGAATATTACCTCTGTCACCATACAGATTCAGTACTTCAGGATATAAATGACATATTTTAACGATTTTTGACATAGTTCTGGTCCTTCCAGAATTCTTTTTTTCCTGTAGCTGATCCAAGAACTGCCCTGAGTCTCAGCATGGCAGTATAGTTTGGAAGTATAAATACAGGCAGCTGCTCAGCAGTGGCAGCTTCAAGGAGTTTCTCATTTGAACGGATAAGCTTTATATCATCCTCATCTGCATTTCCATATTTAAGTCTTACCTTCATGTCTCTGGCTCTGGTGCCGGAGACGAAAAGCTTCTTACAATGAGGGTCATTAATTACATTTTCATATTCGACATCCCATATCCAGGATATATCGTGACCATCAGCGGTTTTGTCGTTGAGTGAGAATATGGCTACATAATCCTCGTTTAATGAGGAGAGATAATCCAGTGTCTGATTGCATCCTGCCGGATTCTTTACAAGGATCATCTGAATATCTACATTATTATATATGAAGCCTTCCATACGTCCGAAGCTTGAACTGATGCTGGACAGGGATTTGATAATCTTCTGGCGGTCCCAGCCTGCACACTCGAAAGCCCCTATTGCTGCGATAGCATTATATATATTGTAAAGAGCAGGAAGAGCTACATGCACTTTCTCGGATTTGTCAGTGAAACGAATAGTTATATCACTGCTCTTTGATGTTGCATTATCTATAGAAGTAACTTCCAGCTGAGGTTTCTTTCTTGTATACCCGCAATTAGGACAGTAGAAGCC
>DOVG01000293.1 GCA_003520205.1 Lachnospiraceae bacterium | reverse complement strand
TAACTGATCAGTTTGTTAATTCTGAAGCTGAGTATCTGGGAATTGCTTCTAATCCACGTGCAGATGCAACAGATATAGAAGGAGCGGTGAGATATGCGGCTGCTCTTATTCCGGATGATAAGTATGCTCGTATCGTCATACTCTCTGATGGTAAGGAGACTGTGGGAGATGTGACACAGACCTTAAGTCTCCTTCAGAAATCCGAGATAGAACTGTGCTTTAAGGCTTTTGAGTCAAAGCAGGTAGAGGATGTATATATCCAGGCGGCAGATATGCCGGCAGTACTCTCGACAGGAGACAGATATAAGATAAAGGTTACAGTTTTCAGTACCATAGAAACAGATGCAGTTCTAAAGGTAAATGAAGAGAGTGAAGTAAAGTCAGAAACAGAGGTTCATTTAAGCCCCGGTGATAATACATTTGTTATAGATGATATAGCAGGGACTCAAAGTATTGAGAAAAGAATAGTGACCATCGAGGCTAAGGCTGATGAGGTGGCAGAAAATAATTCAGTGGTAGCTGCTGCTACAGTTGATGCACCAAAGAAAGTGCTTCTCGTATCAGGAACCAATGAAGATAGTACTGGTTTTGAAAAGCTGCTGGAAGCACTCAATATAGATCTTAAGGTAGTGTCTGCTGTAAATGCACCTGAAAGCCTTGCTGATATGATAGAGTATAAAACCATAATTCTGGATGACTGTCATATCAGTGATCTGCCTAAAGGCTTCGATGATAATCTACAGAGCTATGTAAAGGACTATGGCGGTGGTCTTATAACTACCGGAGGAAAAGAAAGCTATGCCATGGGCGGATATAAGGATACCACTCTTGAGAAGATAATTCCGGTTGACTGCATACCAAAGGGATATAATGAAGCGCCTGAGCTTGCAATGGTTATGATCATAGATTGTTCAGGATCTATGGATACTTCAGAACAGGGAGGTCGTTCTAAGATAGATGTTGCTGTAGATGCGGCTATAGAAGCAGTTGATGCCATGAACAGGGATGATCAGGTAGGTGTTCTGACATTCAGTGATAATTATGACTGGCGTCAGCCTATAGTGCATCTGGATGATAAAGAAGCTGTAAAAAAGGCTATTAATGAGATAGGAATACAGGGGGGAACAGTGATAAAGCCTGCAGTTATAGAGGCTGCCAATTCACTGAAAAATGTTGATTCAGGAGTGAAGCATATACTTCTCTTAACAGATGGTGAAGGAGAGACAACTGATTTCAGTGATGCTATAAAAATAATAAATGATAATAATATTACCCTTTCAACCATAGCAGTAGGAGGAGACTCAGATACAGCTTTGCTTGAGAATCTGGCCGATGAATGTGGAGGAAGATACTATTTTTCAGATTCAAGTACTGATATACCGAAGATATTTACGGAAGAGGTATATCTGTCTGGAGATACATATCTCAAAAATGGAGATTTTACAATTAGCCAGAATGCAGGCAGTAAGCTGATAGATGGCATATACAGTGATGGTATACCGCATATAAGTGGATATGTAGCTACCACTGTAAAGACAGGTGCCAGAGAAGTGTTATCAACAGATGAAGAGGATCCGCTCCTTGCTACGTGGCAGTATGGTCTGGGTACTTCCATAAGCTGGATGACGAATGCGTCCGGAAGCTGGAACGAGGCGCTAAGCGGTATGGATGATTATCTGCTTATGTGGAGAAGAATGATTGATATGGCAAGCATGGAAGGCAGTGCAGGAAATGATACACTTACATTTAACAAAAGAAGAGGTGAAATCCAGATAGACTATCAGTCTTCTGAATATAGTGAGTCTTCTAAGATAACAGGAGTATATACCACGCCTTCAGGTGAAACAAAAGAGATTAAACTTATATCAGATAGTCCGGGTGAATATTCGGCAATGCTTCCTGCTGAAGAGATTGGAGTATACAGTATAAATGTACGAAGAGCAGAGGGAGATGAGATAAAGTCATCCAGCACAGCTGTAGTGGCAGTGCAGTTCTCTGATGAATATAAACGTAATATTTCTAATGAGAATCTTGTTAATTTTATCGGACAGAGTGGACGTATTCTGGAGGATGACGATAACGTATTTACGAAACTGAGTGGTAAGCAGAGTAACAGGCGAAGCATTACATTTTTCCTAATCGTGTGTTCTATTATTCTTCTTTTAGTGGATATAGTGTTCAGACGCTTCGCTATAGGAGAGATAGTAAAAAGACTTATAAAGAAAAACAGTTCTGAAAGAAAAAAGAAACCTGCTGCTATAAAGGTGGATTATTCTGAAAACTCTGATATAATACCAGAAGCTGATGAAGCCATCATTGAGACTTCAAAAAATGAAGTAAATAAAGTGAAAACTGAAAAAAGGAAAGATAATAAGAAAGAAAAGAAGAAGGATAAGCCGGTAGAAGAAACACTTGATACATCGGCTCTTCTAAAGAAGAAAAAGGACAGGAATCTGTAGGCTATGAAAAAGCTATTTATTGCAGAAAAACCATCTGTAGCGCAGCAGTTTGCAGACGCTCTTAAGGTTAAGGGAGCGAGAAAGGATGGTTATCTGGAGGATGAAAATTATATAGTTACCTGGTGTGTTGGACATCTGGTAGGAATGAGTTATCCGGATGCTTATGATGAGGCACTTAAGAAATGGAGCTTTGATACGATACCTTTTATTCCTGATACATATAAGTATGAGGTTATTCCGGCTGTC
>DOVG01000072.1 GCA_003520205.1 Lachnospiraceae bacterium | reverse complement strand
CCGTTATGAAACATTGTGTCGTGTACTGCGGCTTCAACTGTTGTAAGAATTAAGTAAGATGCGGTTTTCAGGTCTTTAATCTTCAGCTCATCTTTATAGGCAGAGAGAACTGAAGTAAACATTTGAGTCAGACCTTCTTTATGAACCATTTCGATTTCTCTAAATTCATCTGACTGTTCTGAAAGAGATGCAATCTCACGTTGAAATGCAGTCTCATATTCATGACCTTTAAATACAGTTTCAATATATAGATATACAGTTTCTTCTATGGAAAGCTTGTCTAGATTATCGAAAGGACTGGCTTCTGCACCTGTTTGAGTCTTAGAATCTTCGCCCATGTTCATAGGGGAAATCACGACATTATATATGTCGGCTACCAGTTCCTTATATAGATCCTTTTTATCCTTGTAATATGAATAAAATGTACCGATGGATACTTCGGCTTCTTTTGCTATTTCATTTGAACTAGTAGAGTGATACCCTTTTTCGGACATTAGTTTAATGGCAGCGTCCTTGATACGCTGCTTTTTTTCGATGCTTCTTTTCTGTTTTGGTACGCGGATTTCTTTTTCGCCCATGCTTCTCTATTCCTTTTTGAGTTAACCGTGAATAATAACTAATTACTGAAATTTATTTTTAAATCAAGAAAATAATTCATGTTTCTTCTCAAAGTATAACATAGAAAAAAAAATAATCAAATCAAAATATGAGTTATAACTCACATTCTTGTTGACAAAACGAAAAACTGATGCTAATATCCGAAATATGAGCAAGTGCTCATATTATATAGCGGGCATGACTGTAGTGTCGCACATTTTAAAATATGTAGTTTTGACTGGAATTCAGTCGGAAAGGAATAAATATGTATCTTGAAGTAAAAGGAATTAAGAAAAGCTATGGAGAAGGTGGAAGTTATATTCAGGTTTTAAAAGGGATAGACCTTTCGGTGGAAAAGGGTGTTATGTGTGTAATACAGGGCACCAGTGGTTCGGGTAAGTCGACCATGCTTAACTGTATCGGAGGACTGGATAATGCGGACTCGGGTTCTATAAAGATAGAAGGTAAAGAGATAGTTGGACTTAAGAATAATGCTTTATCAGACTATCGTAGAGACAACCTGGGATTTATATTTCAGTTCTACAATCTGGTTCCGAATCTTACAGTCAGAGAAAATATAAAGGTATGTGAATATCTGACAGATAGTCCCATGGATATAGATGAGCTGCTGGATGTACTCGGACTTACTGAGCATCAGAATAAGTTCCCGTCACAGCTTTCAGGTGGTCAGCAACAGAGATGTGCTATAGCTAGGGCGCTTGTTAAGAATCCGAAGCTGCTACTGTGCGATGAACCAACAGGAGCACTTGATTCGAAAACATCCCGTGATATTTTGATCCTGCTCGAAAAGGTAAATGAAAAATATGGGACAACGATGCTGATAGTAACTCATAATAATGCAATAAAAAATATGGTGGATCAGGTCGTAATCATGAAGGATGGAGAGATAAGGAAGTCTTATCTGAATGATGCAAAAGTACCTGCTGCTGAACTGGAGGATCTGTAATGAGAGTGTTAAATAATCGGATATGGAGAGAGTTTAGAGCTCATTTCGGAAGATATCTGGCACTGTTTTTTATGATAGTACTTGGAATGTATCTTGTTGTAAGTGTTGCAGGAATGGCAGAAACAACCATTCAGGGAAGCAAGGAATATAACGATGAGTGCTGTCTTCAGGATGGACAGTTTACGACATTTATCCCACTTACTGATGGACAGCTTGAGGAACTTGAAAAGGAATATGGAGATATAGAGAAGATATTCAGCATAGATGCAGAAATAGAGAGTATTAATGGAATAGAACAAAATAGTAACAAAGATATTATCCGCATTTTCAGAAATCGTAAAAAGCTGAATCTATTAAAACTTGGTGAAGGTAGAATTCCAGAGGCGGATGATGAACTTGTGATTATGAATCTCTATGCCGATAGAAATGATATCAAGGTTGGAGATTTAGTAGTTCTTGCTGGAAAGGAATATAAGGTAACAGGTATCGGATGTGTTCCTGACTATAATCTCACTGTAAAGAACTTTTCAGATATGACAGCAGATCCTGAAAGTTTTGGTATAGCGCTTCTGAGTGATGAAGGATACGAGGCTCTCTTGGAATCAGATAAAACAGGTGGTGAATCATATACCTACGCGTATAAGCTCGTAGATGGTATAGATGCAAAGGATTTAAAGGAAGCAATCAAGGATATTGATTTTGATTATAAGGCATCAGGAAATGATTATCTTATCGAATATGTTGATAGATTATATAAGGATAAGACAGACTTTGAAGATGGACTAACTGAACTTACAGATGGAACGGACGATCTGTATGATGGAATCTCTGATGTAAGTGATGGGGCAAATGATTTAAAGAGTGCAGTTGAAGAAAATAATTCAAGTTTTGAGCTTCTTCAGAATACACCATACGAGGCTTTAACCAAGATAACGGACGGATATCTGGAAGGGGCGGAAGATTTAAAGGATGGAACAGACGAACTTCTGGATGGAGCGGTAGATTTTAAAGATGGAGTTCAGGAGTTTGATGAGGAAGTAAGGGACTTTCTAGATGAGAATTATACGGTTGATATAGCGAATCTGGAGAGCTTCTATGAGAATAAAGATAATCCAAGGGTCGCCAGTGATGCGGCCAGTGATGTAATAATCAAGAAGCTGGTAAGCCTTGTGGCAGGAGCAATCCTGGTTATGCTTTTTGCTTATGTCATATCAGTATTTATTTTTCATCAGATAAATGAGGAAAGCAGTATTATAGGAACGCTCTACGCTATGGGTATGAAAAGAGGTGCACTCACACTGCATTATATAATGCTTCCTACTCTGGTAACCTTTATCGCAGGACTTGTGGGAATGCTACTGGGCTTCAGCAGTATAGGTGTGGATTTTCAGATGCAGGACAGCTATCTATATTACAGCGTCCCAAAGATGGATAAAGTATATCCACTATATATAATCATTTACTGCATAGTTATGCCACCGGTTATTTCAAT
>DOVG01000142.1 GCA_003520205.1 Lachnospiraceae bacterium | reverse complement strand
CTGAAACGTATAAACGACAAATTCCTGGATGAATACTATGAACGATAAAGCATATTAGTGAGTTTATTCATGATAAAAATATGCTTGCATAATTTTTATCATGAATAAACGAACGATCTATGCGAACGAACATTAGGAAAGCGTCTGCGAAGCTTTCTTTATTTGATAATAATAGAGGTATTGTATGGCAACACAGAACATAATTCCAACACGAATGGAATTAACACGTTTGAAGAAAAAACTTAATACTGCCGTAAAGGGCCACAGGCTTCTTAAAGACAAACGTGATGAACTTATGCGTGAGTTCCTTGATCTTGTAAAGGTCAATATGGAGCTTCGCGAGAAGGTGGAGAAGGGAATTGAAGCGGCTAATAAAAACTTCGTTCTGGCAAAGGCTGGTATGTCTGAACAGACTCTTCGAACAGCGCTCATGGCTCCTAAACAGGAGGTTAGTCTTGTTCAGGATAAAAAGAATGTTATGAGTGTTGATATTCCTGTATTTGACTTCAAGACTCGTACCCCTGATGAGAATGATATATATTCTTATGGATTTGCATTTACTTCCGGAGATCTGGATATGGCTGTTACATCTTTGTCAGATGTATTTCCGGATATGTTAAAACTTGCTGAGGTTGAGAAATCCTGTCAGCTTATGGCTGCAGAGATAGAGAAGACCAGACGTCGTGTAAATGCTCTGGAGCATGTTATCATTCCTGAGACTCAGGAGAGTATAAAATATATTACTATGAAGCTCGATGAAAATGAGAGATCTACTCAGGTCAGACTTATGAAGGTTAAGTCTATGATGCTTGAAGAGGCTCATCATTATAAGGAAAAAGAATGATGATTTATAGTAAATATAGTTGCTTAAGAACTCATTTCAGTTTATAATATTAATTGTAGATAAGTCCGAACAAAAGTTCGGACTTTTTTACAAGAATTAACAGGTTTTGTTATGGAGGTGACGGATGAGGATTTATTTAAATAATGATTGGAAATTTTCTGAAAGCTTTTCAGAAGAAATGATAAAAAATGATTATAATGATGCATCTATGGCTGATGTCAGAGTGCCTCATACTGTTAAGGAACTTCCTTTTCATTATTTTGATGAGAGCCTGTATCAGATAGTAAGCATTTACAGGCGTGTTCTTGATATACCGGAGGATTGGAAAGGTAAGAAGCTCCTTATTACATTTGATGCAGTAGGACATGATGCTGTTCTATATATAAATGGAATCAAGGCTTCAGAGCATCATACGGGGTATACAGCATTTACTACAGATATAAGTGATCATGTCATATATGGTCAGAAGAATATTATAGCTGTAAGATGTGATAGCAGAGAAAGTCTTAATACTCCTCCATTTGGATATGTTATCGATTATATGACATATGGAGGTATATATAGAGATGTATATCTGGATGTAAAAGAGAAGGAATATATTAAGGATTTATTTATAACATATAAACTCGCGGATAAGTTTGAGGAAGAAGGATTTATCAAGGTTAGAACATCCCAGATTATATCTAAAATCACCTTTTCCGATGCGGTTAATTCTGATTCAAAGCTTTATATAAGGCAGTTTATAAGAAAAACAACTGATGATGTTTTTAGACAGCTTTCAGATACATATCTTGATGATGCGCATTTTAAAGGAAATAATCAATTAAATATTTATGAGATTGATAATCTCTCCGGAGAAGCTGAACTATGGGATATAAATAATCCTGCAAGGTATGAAGTCAGGACACAGCTTATAAAAAAGAGTGATACAACTGAACAGCTTCTTGATCAGCTGGATATAAAAATCGGTTTTAGAAAGGCTGTATTTAAAAATAACGGATTCTATTTAAATGGTCGTAAGATTAAAATAAGAGGTTTAAACCGACATCAGAGTTATCCGTATGTTGGCTATGCTATGCCTAAATCCATGCAGGTTATGGATGCTGATATATTGAAAAATGAGCTGGGAGTTAATGCTGTAAGAACCTCTCACTATCCGCAGTCACATTATTTTATAGATAGATGTGATGAAATCGGTCTTCTGGTATTTACTGAATTTCCTGGATGGCAGCATATAGGAGACAGTAAATGGAAGGATCAGGCTGTAGAAAATCTTCGGGAGATGGTAATACAGTATAGAAATCATCCATCTATCATTCTCTGGGGAGTACGTATAAATGAATCAGTTGATGATGATGAATTCTATAAGAGAACCAACGAGTTATGTAGAGAACTTGACCCTACAAGACAAACCGGAGGAGTAAGATGTTATAAGAAGGGTAATCTCTTCGAAGATGTATATACTTATAATGATTTCTCTCATGTTGGAACCAATAAAGGTTGTGAGAAGAAGCAGGATGTTACTTCCGATATGGATAAGCCATATCTTATAAGTGAATATAATGGTCATATGTATCCTACAAAACCATTTGACTGGGAAGAACATCGTATGGAGCATATGAAGAGACATGCAAATGTCCTGAATGAAGTTGCAAAGCATAGTGATATTACAGGATCCTTTGGATGGTGTATGTTTGATTATAATACACATAAAGATTTTGGTAGTGGAGACCGTATCTGTTATCATGGAGTTATGGATATGTTCCGTAATCCTAAGCTTGCATCATATATATATGCTATGCAGCAGGATGAAAATGATATTCTGATGATAAGTTCAACCATGGATATAGGTGAGCATCCGGGAGGAAACAGAGGCGAGGTATATATTTTATCAAATGCAGATAGCGTAAAAATGTATAAGAATGACCGTTTCATCAAAGAATATAATATGAATGATTCAAAGTATGAATACTTAAATCATGGACCGGTTCTTATAGATGATTATATAGGTGATGCTATAGCTGAAGGCGAGCCTGAGATGGGTTCAAAACAGGTAGAAGATGTAAAAGAACTACTGAACGAAGTTTCGAAGGTAGGACTCTATGGAATGTCCAGGAAAATGATGGCAAAGGCTGGTTTTGTCAGTGTCAAATATAAGATGAGTATGACAGAGGCTGTTGCCCTGTTTAATAAATACATTGGTGACTGGGGTGGAGAATCAACAGAATTTAAATTTGAAGCTATAAAAAATAATGAGGTAGTAAAAACTCTTAAGATAGCACCGATGAAAGAATCAAGATTTGATATCAGTGTTAGTAGTAATACTCTTCTTGATTCAGATAGTTATGATGTTGCTGCTGTTAGAATCAGACTTGTAGATGATAATGGAAATGTACTTCCTTTTGCGAATGATCCAATCAGCTTAAGCACTATCGGTCCTATTGAAGTTATCGGACCAAGTATTATAAGCCTTCAGGGTGGTATGGGGGGTACATATGTTAAGACCACTGGTAAGGCAGGTGAAGCAAAGCTTATTATCACACCGCAATTTGGGGATTCAAAGGAAGTGAGATTCCAGGTTGAAACAAGGTAATCTCTAATAAAGAAAAGGAGAAGGTATATGGAGCTTGGTTTTAAAGAAAAAGTATCCTATGGACTTGGCGCTATAGGAAAAGACATGGTTTATATGCTCAGTGCGAGCTACGTTCTTTATTATTTTCAGGATGTTCTTGGTGTAAATGCGATGGCTATGGGAGTCATTCTGATGATTGCCAGAATATTTGATGCATTTAATGATCCTGTAATGGGTATAATAGTTGCAAAAACGAAGACCAGATGGGGAAAATTCAGACCCTGGCTTATGATTGGAACACTTACAAATGCTGTAATTCTGTTTCTGATGTTTGCATGTCCTCCATCTCTTGATGCAAAGGGGCTTGTAGCATATGCAGCTGTTACTTATATACTTTGGGGTGTTACTTATACCATGATGGATATTCCATACTGGTCAATGATACCGGCTTTTACCAGGACCGGAAAGGAAAGGGAAGGGCTTACAACTCTTGCCCGCTCATGCGCAGGAGTAGGCTCTGCTCTTGTAACTATTTTTACTGTTATGATAGTAAATGCTATAGGTAAGGGAATCGCTGGTGCAGATGCATCAGCAAGGCAGGTTGAGATAGCAGGCTTTAAATGGTTTGCACTTATTATAGCAGTTTTATTTATAGTATTTATTACTGTTACCTGTATCAATATAAAAGAAAAAGCGACAGTAGATATGGATTCTCCATCTGTAGTACAGATGTTCAAGGCGCTTATATCTAATGATCAGGCTATGACTATTGTAATAGCTATTGTTCTTATTAACTGTTCTATTTATATAACCTCTAATCTTGTAATTTATTTTTTCAAATATGATTTTGGTGGAGAAGGATGGCAGGGAAGCTATACTTTATTTAATATGTTTGGTGGAGCTGTTCAGATTCTTTCTATGATGATTTTTTATCCGCTCCTAAGAAAATTTGCAAGTAATATCCGGATCTTTTATATATGTTTATCAAGTGCTATTATAGGTTATGCAGTGCTGTTTGCTATTGCATTTATAAATATGTCTAATGTATTTATTCTATTTATACCTGGTTTCTTTATATTTGCTGCTAATGGAGTTTTGCAGGTTCTTACTACTGTATTTCTTGCAAATACAGTTGATTATGGTGATTTGAAAAATGGAAGAAGAGATGAATCAGTTATATTCTCTATGCAGACTTTTGTTGTAAAGCTTGCTTCGGGTATAGCTGCACTTATAGCATCTATATGTCTGTCGTTAAATAAATTAAAGGATTCATCAGGTGATGAAGCTCAGCAGCTATATGATTTTTCTAAGGATGTTGCAGCATCTGCAAAGCTCGGACTTAGAATGACAATGACGATAATTCCTGTTATTGGTCTGTTTATAGCTATAATTGTTTTTAAAAATAAATTTATATTAACTGATAAGAAGATGGAAGAAATAACTCAGGAAATAGCTGACAGAGGATAATATATGATAATTAATGGTGATAAATATTTTATATTAAATACTAATAATACGACATATGCCATAAGGCTGATGCCAACAGGACATCTGGAGCATATGTATTATGGTAAAAAAATCAGGGTATCCCATTCTCTGGATGGACTATATGAGAGACAGGAATTTATGTCAGGTAATAATAATACATATAGCGCTGACTATCCATATCTCACTCTGAATAATATATGTCTTGAGGCGTCCTTTGAAGGAAAAGGAGATAATAGGGAGGCATTTGCTGTAATTATTAATCATGATGGCAGCAGGACTTCTGATTTTGTATATGAATCTTCAGTAGTTGATAATATAAAAAGCTCCCTTAAAACACTTCCGTCGTCATATGGAGCTGATGAAAACGAAGAAGTACTTGAGGGAGAAAGTAATCATCTTCAAATAGTATTGAAGGATAAAGATAATGATATAAAGCTATATCTAGATTATTATGTTTTTGAAAAAGAAGATGTAATAACAAGAACTGCAAGGCTTGAAAATAATAGTGAATATACTGTAACAGTAGAAAGACTAATGTCCGCCCAGATAGATATGCAGGGCTCTGGATATGTTATGTCAACCTTTAATGGGACGTGGGCAAGGGAGATGCAGCGTAAGATACATCCTCTTTATTCGGGTAAATATGTAAATTCCAGTTATACAGGAACCTCGTCAAGCAGCGCTAATCCCTTTTTTATGATAGCAGATCCATATGCAACAGAGGATGCAGGTTCGGTGTATGGATTTAATCTGATATATAGTGGTAATCATTATGAGTCTGCTGAAGTAAATGAATTCAATAAAACAAGAATTATATGGGGAATAAATCCAAGAGGCTTTAGCTGGAAGCTTGAACCGAAAGCGGAGTTTGAAGCACCTGAAGCAGTGATGACATTTTCAGATAAAGGTTTTAATGGAATGAGTTATAGTTTACATAACTTTATTCTTAATCATATAATCAGACCTGAGTTTTCGAGAAAAGAAAGACCTGTTCTTCTAAATAGCTGGGAAGCTTCATACTTTGACATAAACGAGAAGAAGCTTCTAAAGCTTGCTAAAGCAGGAAGTAATGTTGGAATAGAACTTTTTGTTATGGATGACGGATGGTTTGGTAAGAGAAATGATGATAGTTCATCTCTGGGAGACTGGTCACCTAACAAAGCAAAGCTTCCGAATGGAATTAAAGGGCTTGCCGATAAAATAAATAAATTGGGAATGTCTTTTGGTATATGGGTTGAGCCTGAAATGGTTAATGTAGATTCTGATCTGTATAGGGCACATCCTGACTGGGCTGTACAGATACCGGATAGAGCTCATAGTGAGGGACGTAAACAGAGGATACTCGATCTGTCCAGAACAGATGTACAGGATTATATTATAGACTCTATGTCGCGTGTCTTTTCATCTGCAAATATAGAATATGTCAAATGGGATATGAACAGGACATTTACTGATATTTATTCATCAGCACTTATGGAAGATGGTGGTTCGTCATCTTATAATAGACAGGGAGAACTTCTGCATAGATATGTTATGGGATTATACAGATGCATGAAGGTTCTTACTGACAGATTCAGAAATATACTCTTCGAAGGGTGTGCATCAGGAGGAAATCGTTTTGATCTTGGAATACTCAGGTATTTTCCACAGATATGGGGCAGCGATAATACAGATGCTATTGTAAGAGCGGATATTCAGACAGGTTATAGTTACGGATATCCTCAGAGCTGCTGGGGTTCACATGTATCTGGTGTGCCAAATCATCAGACACTTCGCGTAACTCCGCTAGAAACAAGATTTGCTGTTGCATCATTCGGAAGTCTCGGATACGAATGTAATCTGTGTGATATGACTAAGGAAGAGCTTGAAAAGATAAAGCAGCAGATAGAGACATATAAAGAATATAGAGATGTTTTTCAGTTTGGTCATTTTTATAGAGGACGAAGCTTTATGGAAATAACTGGAGAAGTAATCTACAGACCAAATAATAATATAACTGAATGGACTGTTGTTTCAGATGACAGGAAAAAGGCTGTTGGTATGATTGTTCAAAAGAGTGCCGCTCCAAATAATGCTTATCAGTATTATAAGCCTGCCGGACTTGATGACAATAAGTATTATAGATTGTATAATAAGGAAATAAAGATTAACATTAAAGAATTTGGTGACCTTGTTAATTCAGTTGCTCCGATACATATAAAAACAGGATCATTAACTCAGGATATAATATCCAGATTCTATAAGCTGGATGGTGAAAAGGAAGACCTGAATATGTTCGGCAGCGCAATGATGAATGCAGGAATAAAACTTTCACCTGCTTATGCAGGCACAGGTTTCAACAATAAAACAAGAGTATTTTCAGATTATTCTTCAAGGATTTATTTTATAGAAGAAATATATCTGGAAAATATATAAAATGTAACTGTTCAGTAGGAAGGAGAAAAATGTATGTACAAGGATTATCAAAATGTCACAGTAATGGATCATCCGCTTATTAAGCATAAGATATCACTTCTTCGTGACAAAAACACAGGAACTAACGAATTTCGTAAGCTGGTTGAAGAAATCGCTATGCTTGAAGCATTCGAGGCATTAAGAAATCTACCATTAAAGGATGTTGAAGTTGAGACACCAATTGAGAAGTGTATGTCTCCTATGATAGATGGAAAGAAGCTTGCCATAGTACCGATTCTTCGTGCAGGTCTTGGTATGGTAAATGGAATAACAGCGCTTGTTCCAACTGCAAAGGTAGGACATGTAGGACTTTATCGTGATCCTGAAACACATGAACCTCATGAATATTATTGTAAGTTACCTGACCCTATAGATCAGAGAATGATAGCTGTTCTTGATCCAATGCTTGCAACAGGTGGATCAGCAGTGGCAGCAGTAGACTTTATAAAGAAGAGCGGTGGTAAAAATATTAAGTTTCTGTGTATAATTGCCGCTCCTGAAGGTATTGATAAGCTTGCTACGGCACATCCGGATATAGAGATTTATATAGGTAATGTAGACAGATGTCTCAATGAGAATGCCTACATATGTCCGGGTCTGGGAGATGCAGGTGACCGTATTTTTGGTACGAAGTAAGACAGGTATATCGTTTGTTTTGTTATATGTGTGAAGTATCATTAAATATAAAATGCCATATCACCTTTGAGGTGATATGGCATTTTCTTTGGAAAATAATCTTTACTTATAATAGCTGTCCGGATCAATTGAAGGATTCATGCTTGATGAATCTGTAGATGAAGGTGATTCCGGCTGTGAAGGATTATTATTATTGATACTATATGAATTCTGTGAAGGGGCTGCGGTATTAACTGTAGGATTATATGGCTGCGCTGGAGCATAACTTGCAGGTGATACCGGCTGAACATTGTTCGGATTATATGGCTGTCCCTGACTCTGATTAAACTGCTGAGCTCCCTGAGGTGCACTGTAACCTGTAGCAAAACTTGGCACATAATATGGAGCAGCTCCCGGGAAAGATTTGTCCCTAAGGAAAAGGAAGAGCTCTGCATTTGTTGCATTGATATATGGGTTTACATAAAATAATGAAAGAATACCACATGTAAAGACTGAAAGAATCTGCCAACCAAGGAATGATAATTCAAGAACAAATGTAGCCCATTTATATCCATCCATCATTCGTTTACTCTGTTCAAGGGCATCATTATAGCTGATTGTAGGATCTTCAGAAAGAATATAATCAACAAGATAATACTCATAGCTCTTGATGATACCAGGAACGATTAGTAGAAGAGTCCATAGAAAAATAAAAAGATTTTTCATGAATTCAACTTTAACGATATTTAAATAGTTTCCCTTTTTGAAAGAAAAACCTACTTCATTAAAATTAGGCTTTTCAAATGAATTAATTGCAAAGTACCTTCGACATCCGACAATCAAAGGATTAGCTACAAATATACTAAATGCAAGTCCGACTGCTGTTACGAGAAGTACGATTATTAATAATATTCCGGATAAAGCGCCTAATATAGCAAATACTCCGGCTTTGCTTGCGTTAGAGCTGTCACCGTGATTTTGGTCAAGAAAATCAAGTGAATTTGGATCAAGATTATCTAAATCAAATGAATCATCATTGTATGAAGAGCCAGATGAATTATTATTCTTAAATCTGTTGAATGTATTTCCGCCTCCAGAGCTGCTTCCACCTCCTGATACAAATCCAAGAATAAGAGCTACTAGAACGCAAGGCCAATAATTTCTCTTGAAAGCGAACATGCCTTTTTCTTTTAAACTAGGTCTGTCTAACATGATTACCCTCCTTAATATATAAATACTGTGTTACATTTAAGTAACATTTTGCACAACTGTTATCTTACAATAAAATGCGTTTAATGTAAACTTTTTTATATTTATCACAAAAATTTCCAATATGTCATTCCTCGACTTTTCTTGTAGTGACATATGAAAAGTTTTAGTTAATTATGTATAAATCAGACGAAAATAATTGTTTACTTTTAAAGGTTATTGTCCTATCATTTAAAATGGTATGTTTATTAAATATACTTAATCTTATGTTGAGGGGGAAGCTATGGGTAAGGATAAATTATCAGAGAAAAATGAGCAGAGTGCTGTGTATAATGCCAGGGAACTTGGACCGACCAAGATGCTGGTACTTGGCATTCAGCATATGTTTGCTATGTTTGGGGCAACTGTTCTGGTTCCGGCTATCACGGGGCTCAGTGTATCTGCAACTCTTTTATTTGCAGGAGTGGGGACCTTACTGTTTCATTTAATATCTAAAAGAAAAGTTCCTGCTTTTCTTGGTTCATCATTTGCTTTTCTGGCAGGTTATGCTGCGATAGCTCCGAATGGTGAAAAAGAATTACTGCCATATGCTTGTTTAGGTGTGGCGTGTGCAGGAGTAGTATATATAATACTTGCAGCACTTATTAAATCTTTTGGTGTAGAGAAGATAATGAAGTTCTTCCCTCCTATTGTAACCGGCCCTATCATTATAGGAATTGGTCTTTCTCTTTCTAAATCAGCAGTCGATAACTGTTCAACCAATTGGCTTATAGCAGTCATCGCAATCTTTATAATCATCGTTTGTAATATATATGGTAAGGGTATGATTAAGATTATACCTATAATTCTGGGAGTACTCAGTTCATGCTTCATAGCGATACTTCTTGCTCTTATGTTTGGTGAAACCATAACAGGAGCAGACGGAGTTGAATATATAACTATAGGTGGTATAGAGAGTCTAAGACTATTTTCCAGAGCCAGCTTAGATGGTATAAGGGAAGCAGCGTGGATAGGACTTCCATTTAAAATGAGCGATACTGTTTTTTCAATATTTAGAAATCCTGATACCAAGCTTATAATTACATCAATTATAACTATTGTTCCTATAGCTATTGCAACAATAGTAGAGCATATAGGTGATATATCTGCTATATCTTCGACAGTTGACAGAAATTTTATAAAGGATCCAGGACTTCATAGAACTTTAACGGGAGATGGTGTTGCAACAATAGTTGCTTCATTATTCGGTGCTCCGGCAAATACTACATATGGTGAAAATACCGGAGTATTATCATTATCAAAGGTTTATGATCCAGTAGTAATAAGAATAGCAGCTGTATTTGCAATGATCTTTTCTTTTTCCCCTAAGATTGCAGCCTGTATATCTGCAATTCCGACTCCTGTAATGGGCGGAATATCACTTGTTTTATACGGAATGATTTCAGCTGTGGGTGTCAGAAATATAGTGGAGAATCAAGTTGATTTCAGTAAATCAAGAAATGTTATAATTGCAGCTATAATTCTTGTACTTTCAATAGGGATTACATATAGTTCGGCAGGAGCTTTAAATATTGGTGTTGGAAGCATGACCATATCATTATCAGGTCTGGCTGTAGGTTCTCTGGCAGGAATTATACTAAATGCAGTTTTACCGGAAAAGGATTATGTATTTGAAGAAAAGGGTTAAGAATATGTATTATTTTATTGTAAATTATACAGGTGGAAGCGGAAAAGCTCAGAGAACCTGGAATAAAGTTCATGATCTTCTGAAAGATAAGGATATAAGCTATAAGGCTTATGTTACTAAAAGAGCCGGACATGCAGCTGAACTTGCAAAAAAAATATCGCAGCTGCCCGGTGATGATATCAGACTTATTGTTGTTGGTGGAGACGGTACTATTAATGAAGTATTGAATGGAATATCTGATTTTCCCAAAATACGTTTTGGAATTATTCCTACCGGTTCAGGAAATGATTTTGCAAGAGGACTCGGAATTCCCAAAGATACTGAAAAGGCACTTGATATTATTCTTTCCTCTGTTGAAGGAAGGAATATAGACATAGGTGAGGTTATAAGAGGGAATGGAGACAGCAGATACTTTGGCATCAGTTCAGGTATAGGTCTGGATGCTATAGTATGTAAAAAGAATCTTAATTCCAGGATAAAAAGATTTCTTAACAGATTTGGTATAGGAAGCCTTTCGTATATTATTTTAACGATATCAACGCTCTTTAGTATGGAAACATATAAGGTAAGGGTAAAGCTAAAAAAATCTGAAACGGATGTTAATGGAATTAAATCCGCTTTTGAGGAAGAAGAATACTATGATAATCTTATATTTCTTGCCGCTATGAATTTCTTCGCAGAGGGTGGAGGAGTTCCTATGAATCCTAATGCATCTCCTGAAGATGGACTTCTTTCTATATGCGCTGTAAATGGTATACCCAAATGGAAGACATTTTTTATGCTTCCGGCGCTTACCAGAGCAAAGCATGAAGGGAAGAAAGGCTTTATTCTTCGCGATGTAGAAGCTCTTTGTTTTGATGCTGATAGGCCGATGGTGCTTCATGCTGATGGAGAGTATATTGGAGATGAAACACATATAGAAATGAAAGTCCTTAGAAATGTATTAAATGTTATGGTTTAATACTATCTGTATTCTTTTAATGTTTTAAATGTATATGCTGACAGATTGAATTTTCTTATGCTTTTATCTGTGCAGCAATATGAATTATTATTAAAATACTGGTCTGCCCACTGTTCCTTATAACTGTATATGGCAGGAGCGGCATCAGAAGAAAGATTGGTCAGGTATTCATAATCCTGACTGATTTTTTTTGATTTAATATCATTATCCATATGGGACAGATTATAACTTGCTATTATATAATCAGGATGCGCGAATCCAAGTAGAAGATATAATATACTTACAACTATGATACTGTACCTGAACAAAGGAAAGCTATGCTTATATATTGATATAATAACTGCAATAAAAAGAATTGAAAGTACTGCCAGTCCCCAAAGCACAAGGATTCTGAGTGTAGTAAGGAGATAAGCATCTATATAAAGAAGCATTCTCATACAGCTGGATGCAATCATAATATAAGTGCAGATTGATATTATAGTCATAAGTATTTTTAGTAGTAGATTTTCTCTGAAGTGGTTATTTACAAAGAGAACAATCATAAAGTTTATGATACTTACAGCAAGGAGCTGGAAGAAACCTTCTCTGGCATATTGAGCATATGTGTAGTTTTCAGGAAGCTTCATACCTCCCCAGAACAGATAGAGAATCTGTATAACTGAGAAAATGAGATATATAACCGATATTATAGATAGAACAGTTATGGCTATTATAGGTTCAAGACTTCTTTTATCTGTTACTTCTTCCTTGATTACTTTCTTAGAGAAGAACCTGAGTATACAGTATGAGCCAAAGAAGCTTATAGCAAATGTTATGATTATACCTATAACAGTCCCAATCCGAATATCAAAACTAAGATATTCAGATAAAAATACGTTAAATACTTTATCTGCTTCTGAGAGAAGAATAAGTATGATTCCGGTTACAGGAATTGAGATGACAAGCCCCAGTAATACATATTTAAATTTACTTTTTTTAGAAGATTCGATATTTTCCTCTTTACTTCTGGTATGACGTACACGCATATCCTTCGCAAAGTCATCCATAGCACCTATGGAGTAGAAGAAGCTTTCAATGCAGGCCAAAGTTGTTTTTGAAAAATTCCAGCGTTCATCATCATATACGTTATGAAGAAGAAATATGAAGATCATAAATATAATTCCAACTAAATTAAAGAGCTGAATCATCATATTTCCGGTAAGGAAATTAGATATGGTTAGAGCCATAAAAACTGATGCATAGAACCAGCTGAGTTTTTTAATTTTTATATCGTATAGCTTAAGAGCATATACCATATAAATAATAGTTGCTATACCAAATAGAGGCATAGTGATACCGGTAAGATTGTTATAGAGGCATATGGTAAATATAAATGCATATATTAAAGAACCAAGTCCCAGTTTTCGCGCCATTTTATCTCTGAAATCAAGAGTGGTAGCATCTTCCTGACGAACTGTAAATTTATTTACGGCATATGGTGGGATGGTAGTGTTATATGCCCCGGAATCATTATGAATATAGTTCGGGCCTGGTATATTGTTATTAGTTGTCTGATTATATGGGATATTATTATTCATTTATTATGTCCTCCGTATATCATGATTTGGGTGTCAAAAGTATCTTATGACACCATATGTTATTCCTGATATTCCAGGATGTCTCCCGGCTGGCAGTCCAGAACCTGGCATATTTTATCCAGTGTTTCCAGACGAACAGCCTTTGCTTTACCGTTTTTTAGTATTGATATATTAGCCAGCGTGATACCTACCTTATCAGCAAGTTCAGATACCTTCATCTTTCGTTTTGCCAGCATAACATCAAGATTGACTATTATCATGCCGACACCTCCTATATAGTAAGATCATTTTCTGTCTTTATATCATAAGCATTATGAACAAGCTTAGCCATAGCTATGCAAAGGATTATATATATAATGAAAACAATAATCTTTAGTAGAGTATAGGAAAGTGCCACAAGATTTAAATTATCCTTTATTAACCAGATTATTATACGGATTATATACTCGATAACAATAAGTAATCCGCAGAATGCCATATTATTGAAGTTTTTTACATTTTCCATAGAAAATGAATTGTCATTTCCGATTTCAGTTATTATTCTCCAGAAGAAATAAAGAATAACATAGCATATTACTCCGGTAATCATGATGAATACTACATTTTCCCTCAGATATCCGGGGACAATTTCCTGATAGTCGGGCTTATATATAAATGCATATACAAATGCGCTTCCAAAGAAAGCAATTCCTAAGAGTCCCAGGGCAATGGCAACAGCTTTAAGTAAATAAGTTATCTTTCTTTGTTTCACTTTTAGTAACCTCATTTCTTTATTAATTTGATAACCACATCTTGGTATATCCTAAAATGTAATTCTGCACATATAATATTATTAGATGATATGAATGTCAAGAAAAATTTATTGTAAAACGATAAAAATATAATGAAAAACAAGGAATGGTTTATGGTTTGACATGATTTAATAAAAAGAGTATTATAGTTAGATGTATATAACTGTTTGATAAATAACTATACTTTATTGTACATGATTTGTT
>DOVG01000027.1:2481-9477 GCA_003520205.1 Lachnospiraceae bacterium | reverse complement strand
ATAGTAAAACTGTAGAAGGGATTAAAGTATGGTTAAGCAAAAGGTTTTAATTGTTGATGATGATGAGAACATAGCTGAGCTCATATCCTTGTATCTTGAAAAGGAGCAGTATGATACGGAAACTGCCGGAGATGGTGAGGAAGCACTTAAGATTATTGAAGTGTATAATCCTGATCTGATCCTGCTGGATATAATGCTTCCCGGAATGGATGGATATGAGGTTTGTCAGCAGGTTAGAAAGACAAGAGATACGCCGGTAATTATGCTTTCTGCAAAAGGCGAAGTATTTGATAAGGTTCTTGGACTCAAAATGGGTGCGGATGACTATATAGTTAAGCCGTTTGATTCGAATGAGCTGGTGGCAAGAGTCAGTGCAGTACTCAGAAGATCAGGATCATCAAAAGCAGAGGAAGCTCATACAGCTGAGTTAACAGATGCACAGCATAATGGTGATTTCATAGAGTATCCCGGACTTTTAGTAAATATATCAAACTATTCTGTTTTATACGAAGGACAGCAGCTTGAAATGCCGCCTAAGGAGATAGAGTTGCTTTATTTTCTGGCTTCTCATCCGAATCAGGTATTTACCAGAGATCAGCTTCTGAGTCAGTTATGGGGATATGATTTCATCGGTGATTCCAGAACGGTTGATGTGCATGTAAAGAGACTTAGAGAGAAGCTTATTGGTGATCATAACTGGTCCATATCTACAGTATGGCGTATCGGATATAAGTTTGAAGTAAAATAATTCAGAGGTAATAGTATGCAACGTTCTCTGCTTGACAGAATCTATATAACATTTCTTCTGATTCTGATTATATCCTTCGGTTTCCTTATATTCTTTATTTCTTACTTTACTAGAAGAAGCCTTATAGAGGAAAAGAAGGTTACTATAACTAATGAATCAACACTGATAGCTTCGCAGGCTATTTCTTCCTATGCCTCAGGAGGAATGAATGAGGCTACACTTTTCAGTTATTTAGATTATTATGCGAAGACCCTGAACTCAGATATATGGTATATAGATGAGAAGGGGGATCTGGTAGCATTTTCCGGATATTTTGATATGACAGACAGTTCGAAGGATGGCGAGGGCAAGCCGTCTTCAAATTCATCTGTGATATCTATGCTTAAGAAGATTCCGTCTAATATATTTATGCTGGACGAGAGTTATGATATGCATTCGAATTTCTATATGGTTGGTGATTTCTATGGCATGTTCAATGGAAATGTGATTACAGTCAATACACCGATTACATTTAGCAGATACAAGGATCCGGTAAATGGTGTGACTGAGATACCGGCGGGTGCGCTTATCGTACATTCCACTACTTCAGATATAAATGAAGCTATGAAGAACATCTACGGAATCAGTTTTATACCTTGTCTTGTTATCATTATTATAGCCTTCGCATTTCTGGGAATCATATCCAGAAAGGTTGTAAGACCTATCAAGAAACTGGCTGAAGTGGCACAGGACTATTCTAAAGGAGACTTTGATGTTGAAACCGGAATAAAGTCTGAAGATGAGATAGGAAAGCTGGCTGAGTCTATGGAGTTTATGGCTTCCGAGCTGTCGAAGCTGGAAGAATACAGACATGAATTCATCTCTAATATTTCCCATGATTTCAGAAGTCCGCTTACTTCGATAAGGGGTTATGTGACTGCTATGCAGGATGGAACAATTCCGCCTGAGAAACAGGACAGATATCTGGGAATAGTTTTGGAGGAAACTAACAGACTGACGAAGCTGACTCAGGGACTTCTGGACCTTAACAGGCTGGAGATATATGGTCCTTATCTGAATCTTGTTGAATTTGATTTTATAGATATACTCCGGACGACGCTGAATACATTTGAGATTAAATGTATAGATAAGGGTATAGCAATCTATCTGAATAATCATGCAGAAGCAACTATTGTAAATGCAGATAAAACAAAGATACAGCAGGTAGTATATAATCTTCTGGATAATGCTATTAAGTTTACTCCGGAAGGAAAGAGAATCTATATAGATATAAACGAAAAAGGTGAGAAGCTTGAAGTTACCGTAAAGGACGAAGGTATCGGAATGAATCAGGATACTCAGAAGAAGATATGGACGAGATTCTATAAGGACGATACAAGTCGTGGTAAAGACAAGGCAGGAACCGGACTGGGTCTTGCAATTACCAAAGAAATAATAAAGGCACATAATGAAAGTATCGAGGTCTATAGTAAAGAAGGCGAGGGTTCCAAGTTTGTCTTCACACTTACTAAGGCTAAGTCTGAAGGAACACATTCGGGTGAGACAGAGATACTTGTAAATCCTACATCGTTTTAATTAATGAGGAGCATGTATGAGAAGAGAAATTTTAAATCTGCTTGAAACAAACAGCCGTCTGACTCCGGCAGAGATAGCAGCAATGCTTGGCAGGTCAGAGGAAGAGGTTGCGTCTGAAATAAAGAATATGGAGGATGAGAAAATCATCTGTGGATACCATACCCTGATTGATTGGGATAAGCTGGGAAAGGAGAGAGTAACAGCTCTGATAGGATTGAAGATATCTCCGGTCAGAGGAGAAGGATTTGATCGAATCTCCACAAGAATCAGCAAATTCGAAGAAGTGAAGTCTGTTTTTCTTATGTCAGGCTCCAGTAATGATCTGATTCTGACTATAGAAGGCGATTCCTTAAAGGATATATCTCATTTTGTTTATGAGAAGATAGCTCCGATGGATTCAGTGGTTTCGACGGCAACATATTTTGTTCTGAAAAAATATAAAGATCATAAAGTTATTATGACGGAAGGTCATGGTGACGATATGCGTGTTGAAGGTATGGCATAACTGTCATACTAATGTGAGGTAATATGAGAGATGTAAGTAGGATTGCGGATAGCATCAAGCCATCCGGGATAAGAAAATTTTTTGATATAGTCAGTGAGATGCCTGATGCCATATCGCTTGGTGTGGGCGAACCGGACTTTGAAACTCCATGGCATATAGTAGATGAGGGTATATATTCTCTTGAAAAAGGAAAGACATTTTATACTTCTAATTCAGGACTTATGGAGCTGAGAAAGGAGCTGTGCAAGTGGTATGGACGAAAGTATAATGTGAATTATGACGCTCCGAAAGAATGCCTTGTGACGGTTGGCGGTTCAGAGGGAATAGATCTGGCTATAAGGGCGCTGACTAATCCGGGAGATGAGGTTATCATTCCTGAACCTTGTTATGTATCATATGTGCCATGTGCTGCGCTTGCCGGTGCAGTACCGGTTACTATTGATCTAAAAAATGAGAATCAGTTTAAACTGACTGCAGAAGAGCTTGAGGCGGCTATAACCGAGAAAACAAAGCTGCTTATTCTATCATTTCCTAATAACCCTACAGGGGCAGTTATGACAAGAGAAGATCTTCTGCCTATAGCCGAGCTTGTAAAAAAACATGATATATACGTTATCTCAGATGAGATATATTCTGAGCTTACTTATACTAAGCAGGGACATTTTTCTATAGCAGCACTTCCGGGAATGAAGGAAAGAACCATAGTAGTAAATGGTTTCTCTAAAGCATATGCAATGACCGGATGGAGACTGGGATATGCACTGGCACCTGAAAGGGTGGCAAAGCTCATGACTAAGATACATCAGTTCTGTATCATGTGCGCACCTACTACAAGTCAGTACGCAGCCATAGAGGCTGTAAAAAATGGCGATAAGGATATAGCGGTGATGCGTAAATCCTATGACGAGAGAAGACGCTATCTTTATAAAAGACTAAATGATATGGGGATGCCTGCATTTGAACCAATGGGGGCTTTCTATATCTTCCCAAGTATTAAAAGATTCGGCCTTTCCTCTGATGAATTTGCAACTAAACTTCTTCAGGAGGAGAAGCTGGCGGTAGTTCCGGGAAATGCATTTGGAGATTCCGGAGAAGGATTCATCAGGATTTCATATGCTTATTCCATTGATCAGCTGAGAGAGGCGTTGGACAGGATAGAACATTTCGCTAAAAGCCGGGGAGAATAAAAATGAATTATATAAGTACCTTTCATGAGGGAGATAATATTACAGATATATATTTCTGTAAATCAAAGATAGTAGCACAGTCTAAGAATGGAAAGACTTATTACAGTCTTATACTTCAGGATAAGACTGCAACAATAGATGCTAAGATATGGGATTTAAATAATGCTATAGAGCATTTTGAAGCACATGATTATATAAAGGTAAGTGGTCAGATTACAAGCTTTAATAATGCACTTCAGTTCACGGTAAGACGTGTTCAGAGAGCCCAGGAGGGTGAGTATGATGTGGCTGACTATATGCCTACTTCTGATTATGATATAGAAGAAATGTATACTGAATTTAAAGGCATCATAGACTCCGTGGAGGAAGTGCATCTCAAGAAGCTTTTATACAGTTTCTTTGTAGACGATGCTGCTTTTGTAAAAAAATTCAAGAATCACAGCGCAGCCAAGGCTGTTCATCACGGATTTATTGGAGGTCTCCTGGAGCATACACTTTCGGTAACACGAATATGTGATTTCTTCTCTAAGAATTATCCTATGCTGAATCGGGATCTGCTGCTTACGGCGGCTATGTGTCATGATATAGGAAAGGTTTATGAGATATCCGATTTTCCGGAAAATGATTACACTGACGAGGGAAATCTCATAGGTCATATAGTTATGGGAACTATGATGGTAAGAGACAGAGCTGCTACGATAGAGGGATTTCCACACACGCTTCTGGGTGAGCTGGAGCATTGTATACTTTCACATCATGGCAAGCTGGAATTTGGCTCTCCAAAGAAACCTGGGATTATGGAGGCTATGGCGCTTTCATATGCAGATGATACTGATGCGAAGATGGAATGTTTCAAGGAAACACTTGAGGCAAATCCTGATGCTGCAGACTGGGTAGGTTATCAGAAATTCTTTGATTCAAATGTCAGAAGGACCTAAAGATGAAGATATATCTTGCACCTATGGAAGGAATAACTACATATATTTTCAGAAATGCATTTGAAAAGTACTACGGAGGGGTGGATAAATATTTCACCCCTTTTCTTACTGCAAGCCATTTAAAGGGCAGGGAGAAAAGAGATGTTCTTCCTGATAATAACAGGGTTTCTCAGCTGGTTCCGCAGATACTTACAAATGATTCAGAACTGTTTATTATGATAGCGCTTCAGCTTGAAGAACTGGGATATAAAGAAGTGAATCTGAATCTTGGCTGTCCGTCAGGAACGGTTACAGGTAAAGGGCGTGGAGCCGGATTTCTGGATAGAACTGTTGAGCTGGATAGATTCTTATACGAGATATATGAAAGGCTCGACATGAATATTTCTATAAAAACGAGGATAGGCATGGAATTTCTGTCTGAATGGGATGACATACTAGAGATATATAAGAAGTATCCTGTTTCTGAACTGATAATCCATCCACGACTAAGAAATGAATTCTATGGTGGAGCGGTGCATACGGAAAGCTTCATGCAGGCATTTAAAGTCTTTTCTAATGATACAGAGATTTGCTATAATGGCGATATAACAGATATAACTTCGTATGAGTCAATTCGTGATATAGTTCAGCCAGAATACGAGAAGAGACACCAAGAGGAACTATTCATGATAGGAAGGGGCGCGATTATGAATCCTCTTCTGCCTGCTCAGATAAAGCAAGTCAGCTCAGATACCAGTACTCACGAAGTAAGTGAACTGACTGGCATAAGATCAGATGTAGAAACCTTCAGAAGCTTCATAAATGAGATTATGGAGGAATATATAGATGAGATGTCAAATGAGAAGCAGGTGGTGATGAAGATGAAAGAGCTGTGGAGCTATTTTGCCATTGGTACTAAGCTGGACCGAAGACTTCTCAAGGAGATTCATAAAGTAAATAGATTAAGTGATTATAAATCAGCCGTTCAGATGGTTATATCACAGATAAGATGACGTATAGAAAGAGGAATTATAATGGGAACATTTAAAAATATCGAAGAAGCAAAAGAGCATTTTAAGAAAGACAGATTTGCAACAACAAGTGGTATGGTACTTGATGAACTGGGGGAAGACTATTCAGTTGCAAGTGTGATTCTAAATGACGCTCATAAGAATGCATACGGTGGAATTATGGGAGGGGCAATTTTTACACTGGCAGACCTTGCATTTGCTGCTCTTAGCAATAATATACATCAACCTACTGTTGCACAGCAGGTAAGCATTAATTATCTGGGGGCACCAAAGGGTGAGAAGATGATTGCAAGAGCGTATGTCAAGAAGGATGGAAAAAGAACATGCACTATAAATGTGGATGTTACAGATGATACAGGTCGTGACGTTGCACAGTTCATTGGTTCAGGCTTCAAGTTGTAAGTTTCTAAGTGTCCGGACTGAGAAGGAGGGGTTATATGGAGTACAGGAAGGATAAGCATGGAAATAAGCTGTCAATGCTTGGATATGGCTGTATGAGATTTACTAAAAAGGGGAATGCCATAGATATTGATAAAGCTGAGCAGGAGATAATGGCGGCGTATGAAGCCGGGGTTAATTATTATGATACGGCTTATATATATCCGGGAAGTGAAGCTGCGCTTGGTGAGATACTGGAGAGAAATGGTATCAGGGACAAAGTGAATATAGCAACGAAGCTTCCACAGTATCTTATCAGAAACAGTAAAGGACTGGATAAGTATTTTGAGGAAGAATTATCCAGACTCAGAACAGATCATGTGGACTACTATCTCATGCATCACCTGACGGATGTGGAGATGTGGGAGAAGCTGAAGGCAGTCGGAATAGAAGACTGGATACGAGAAAAAAAGGCCTCCGGACAGATAAGAAATATTGGATTTTCATATCATGGAAATAGTGATAATTTCGTTACAATTCTAAATGATTATGATTGGGATTTCTGTCAGGTGCAGTATAATTATCTGGATGAAGTGACTCAGGCAGGAGTATCAGGAGTAAAGGCTGCTGCTGAGAAAGGAATACCTGTAGTAAT
>DOVG01000027.1:0-2349 GCA_003520205.1 Lachnospiraceae bacterium | reverse complement strand
ATCATGACTGGACACCTGCCCAGTGGGCTTTCAGATGGCTTTATAACCAGCCTGAAGTTACTGTAGTGTTATCAGGTATGAATTCGCTTGAAATGGTTGAAGAAAACTGTAGGACAGCAAGTGAGATGCAGGCAGGAAGTCTTACAGATGAAGACTTTGAACTGCTGGACAAGATAAAGGAAGCTATTCGTGAAAATGAGAAAGTAGGTTGTACCGGATGCCGGTATTGTATGCCATGTCCTAA
The DNA here is from genome assembly GCA_003520205.1 of Lachnospiraceae bacterium. Classification (GTDB taxonomy): domain Bacteria; phylum Bacillota; class Clostridia; order Lachnospirales; family Lachnospiraceae; genus Eubacterium_Q. Next base: position 2,105 of record DOVG01000027.1, on the reverse strand, counting down.
GGGCGTAGATATTCCGGGAACATTTGCCTGCTATAATACCATGTACACTGAAGGTAAGAACAGCGGACGTTTCCAGTATGCCCAGACTGTGGGACTTACAAAGGAACCGGCTTTTGCAAGTCAGTGTATCGAATGTGGTAAATGTGAACAGCATTGTCCGCAGAGTATTCCTATAAGGGAGAAACTGAAGGAGGCTGACAAGGCACTTAGACCATTTCCATATAAGGTCGGCATAAATGCAGCCAGATGGTATATGTATAGAAAAGGCGGACTCTCAGGCAAAAAGAAATCTGCCCTCATAATTATCATCACGGTTATTTTGGCTATAGCATCCGGAATAGTTTTTTCTCTCGTCAAGCGCAACTCAAGGCTTGACACAGATTGTCAATAATGCAATAATTATAACGTTCTAAATTCAAAACAAAGGTAGGTGAATGTAAGTGGCAAACGGCGACAGTTACGGGTCAGACGGGCGATGGTGTATACGTATAGAAAATAAGCATCCGGAACTTAACGCTCTGGCTGCTTGCATTTGCTTTGGTATATACCAATCTTAATTATGCTCCACTGACTCTGCAGGTATCGTTGAATAAATGATAAAGCGGAGGCTGAAATGGAAGAAATAAAAGTCAATTCTACAGCAGAGGACATTTCCTCAGCAGGAAATGATGTTTCTCTGACTAAGCCTGATTATGAGGCTGAAATTCTTGAGATTATCAGAAGCAACAGTTCCCCAAGGATAATGCTTGAAAAAATCGAGGACTATCATGCAAATGATATAGCCGGTGTTTTTAGTGCGCTTAATATGCAGGAGAGAAAGAAACTCTATCGTATAAGTAATCCGGAAATGCTGGCAGAAATATTTGAATATATAGACGAAGATGATGCCGGGAAATATCTGGATGAAATGGATATTCGTAAGGCTGCGGCTGTTGTGTCAGAAATGGAAACAGATACAGCGGCAAATGTATTGCACCAGATTGAGAAAGAGAAGAGAACTCTTATCATAGATTCTATCCATCCGGAGATACAGAAGGAGATTAGACTTCTTGCATCATTTGACGAGGATGAGATAGGTAGTCACATGACTACGAACTGCATCATAATAAAAGAGAATCTGACCATTAAGCAGGCTATGAACGAGCTGGTCAGACAGGCAGAAGATAATGACAATATATCAACTCTTTTTGTTGTTGATGAGACAGATGAATTCTGTGGTGCTATAGATCTGAAGGACCTGATAGTTGCCAGAAATACAGTGCCTCTCGATGATCTGATAGTGACATCGTTCCCATATGTATATGCTAATGAATCTATAGATGACTGTATCGAACGACTGAAAGATTATTCGGAAAGCTATATCCCTGTACTTGATAATCAGAATAAGGTTTTAGGAATAATTACAGCTCAAAGCATTATTGAAGTTGTGGATGACGAGATGGGTGAGGATTATGCTAAGCTGGCTGGTCTTATTGCAGAGGAAGATCTGCAGGAACCACTTAGAGAAAGCATGAAAAAAAGACTGCCGTGGCTTATAATACTACTCGGACTCGGAATGATAGTATCAAGTGTAGTCGGAATGTTTGATAAAGTGGTGGCACAGCTCACTCTGATTATGGCATTTCAGTCACTCATACTGGACATGGCGGGAAATGTAGGAACCCAGTCGCTTGCTGTCACTATACGTGTTCTGACTGACGAGAATCTTACATTTAAACAAAAAGGACATCTGGTTACTAAGGAGATGCGAGTAGGTCTCTGCAACGGACTCTTGCTGGGAATCATCTCATTTGCCCTGGTCGGACTATATATAATGCTTATAAAAGGCAAGACCTTAGGCTTTTCATTTGCAGTTTCAGGCTGCATCGGAGTGTCTCTTCTTCTGGCAATGGTCATATCCAGCGCAGTTGGAACACTTATACCGCTGTTCTTTAAGAGAATTAAAGTGGATCCGGCGGTGGCTTCCGGCCCGCTTATCACAACTGTTAATGACCTTGTAGCTGTGGTTACTTATTATGGTATAAGCTGGATATTACTTCTGAATGTATTGCATTTTGGTAACTAAAGTAAAAGCTTATAAAGCGATTATTAAAGAGAAAGAAATT
>DOVG01000042.1 GCA_003520205.1 Lachnospiraceae bacterium | reverse complement strand
TAGATAGACTGATCGTCATCACCTACAACATATATATTTCCTGACGGATATGATAAAAGCTTTATGATTTCATATTGAAGCAGATTAGTATCCTGGAACTCATCAACCATTATATATGGATACATGCTTCTAAGATACTGTGTTATATCTCTTCTTTCTGATAGAAGTTTATAACAAAGCGTAAGCATATCATCAAAATCAATAAGGCCTTTCTTTTCTTTATAGCTATTATAATCTCTATATAATCTTATAAAATCCTGCTGACTCATCGTTCCTGAATAATAATTCGTAATATCTATCATATCCGATGCTATCAGCGAAAACTGACTTATTATTCCTGAAACAACTTCTTCATTATCATATAAATCTTTATTTATCTCTTTTAGAAGTTCTCTTATCTTATTTCTCTTCTCATTTTCATCCAATACATTTATTCTTTTGTCCTGACCATATGCAGTACGAATTATCCAGAAAAAAAATGAATGAAATGTACCAAATCTCACTGAAGTATCATTAAGACATGTAAGCTCAAGAAATCTTTTCTTCATAGAGACTGCTGCAGCTTTTGTAAATGTGATTACAAGAATATTAGTCGGATTAATATCATGACCATATATCAGATTATTTATTCTATTAATTATAACTGTTGTTTTACCTGATCCCGGCGTGCCCAGCACTAAATGTGGACCATTAAAAGCTTCTATAGCTTTGCTTTGTTCTTCAGTAAACATTAACTATACTCCGAAAAATATTAAAAGGTGGGCTAAAAAGCCCACCCTGAACATACATTTATGCACCGCAGCATTTCTTATATTTCTTACCACTGCCACAAGGACAAGGATCGTTACGTCCAATCTTTGGAGCTTTAACTACTGTATGAGATGTTTTTTCCTTTTTATAAAGCTCGTCTCTCTTCGCCTTGTCATATATCTTCTCCCATGCTGGTAAAGTGTAAAGCCATTCAGCATTGCATCCCACCATGTTCATATATAATTTCTCTGTATCTATATTAATAGTTACTTCTGAATCTTCAGTGATTTCATCAAGGTTATTTGATTCCTTAAGACTCTCATCAATACCATCAAGGAATCCTACCATTGTTTCTATATCTGTATCATACTTTTCTGCAAGTTCTTTTACAGTACCTTTAACTACTTCATCAGGTTTTTCAAGAAGCTGCTCATATATTCCTTTTTCTATCTGAAAATAATTAAGCCAGAACTGCTTACCTTCCGGTGTTCTGTCATCAAGACCATAAGCATGATCTCTCCATTCTTTTAATAAACCCATTTTATTAAATCCTTTCGTATATATTCAAAATATCGATAGATGTGATTATAGCAAAGTTGTTCTTTACTTGCAAGCACGATAACTTGAACTTTAATATATCTTTATTCATATCTCAAAGCATCTATAGGATTAAGATTAGCAGCTTTGATAGATGGAATAAGTCCAAAAACTATACCTATCACCATAGAGAATATAACAGATACAAGTATTGATGGAACACTTATAGCAACAGGAACCTCGGCTACATTAGATATAAAGTAAGCAAGAGCAATTCCTGTAAGTACTCCTAATATACCTCCAAGACTTGTAAGAACCGAAGCTTCTGTCAGGAACTGACCAAGTATAGCTCCTTTTCTTGCACCGATAGCTTTCTTCAGACCTATCTCCTTAGTACGTTCTGTAACAGAAACAAGCATAATATTCATAACACCTATACCACCTACAAGAAGTGATATGCTTGCTATCCATATAAGTTGTGTACTTGTTGAAGTCTGTAACTTCTGAAGATCCTTTGCCTTTTGAAGTATATCTTTACTCTTATATTTTACAGTATCTTCTTCAGAATCTGATTCACTGTCCGGTCCGCCTGATTCTCTCTCCGGAACAGAAGATTTCTGAATAAAGCTGTTCAGATAGTCCTGCGTTTTCTTACCGGCATCCTGCATATTCTCAGTTGTAGTCGCCTTAACTATAACCTCGTATGGCTGATCATATGCATAAACTATGGGCCATACAGTATCCGGAAGTATTATAATACCGGAAGATTCATCACCATAATTATCATACCAGTCATCTATAGAATTAATAATCGGTTGGAAATTATCATCTTTTTCTACAACACCCACTACAACAAACGGATTACCCATTATCTCAATAGTTTTATTGATTGGGTCTTCTCCATTAAAAAGTGAATAAGATGTTGTTGAATCAAGAATAACAACTTTATTAAAATTCTTGAAATCCTTATCAGTAAAGAGTCTTCCCTGTTGTACCCTATAATTCTGAATTCTCAGATAATCATTTGTACAGCCATATATATATGCACCTGAAAGCTGATTTGAACTATGATTAATTCCTTCATAAGATATAGCTTTATGATAAATAGCCACATCCTGTACACTTTCAAACGCTTTTATTGCATCCATCATCTCATTATTTATGATTGGAAGCTTCTTCATGTCAACGCCATCATTTGCATTTACAGGCATTCCACCCTGTGTGATATTTACTTCTACTACATTATCGCCTGAACCGACAAGACTGTTCTTAATCTCATCATTTGTTCCTTTAATAGTCGAAACGATAGCAATAATGGCAGCTATACCAATAATAATACCGAGCATAGTAAGAAAAGAACGCATTTTATGACTGAATATACCTTGAAATGACAGTCTAATATTTTCTATCACTTATGTGTCCTCCTCTAATACAGATCTTCTGAATCTGCTTCTCTGCAAACTTTGCCTTCTGTGGCATTCTTATCATACGGAAATGCTATCCAGTCACTGGATGAGATTCCACCCGTAACAGATATTTCTGTTCCATAGTATATCTTACCGGTATTTATATATTGTTTCTTAAGTCTTCCATTATGAGCCTTCATGACATAGTATCTATTACCTTCTTTTTTTACAAAGAAAAGCGGAATAACTATATCATCAGCTTTATCCTCCGGCATATCTACATATTCAGAGAAATCCGCATCAGTAACTGATGCTATATCATCACCTGCGTCAGGATCATCTGAACTGGCAGTCGTTTTATCAACACTTACCTCTACATATGAACCATCCGACAGATCATCATTCGGTTCTATAGATACTTTTACAGGATAATATGACTGAATAAAGCTGGACGAGCTTTCCCCGACCGGATTTATACCTATACTTACAATTGTACCGGGATATCTGTTACCTGTATCATAACAATATACAGATACTTCAGTCCCGATTGAAAGACTTGCAAGTTCATATTCGCCGACAGAAACAGTAGCTATATACGAACCTGCTCCGTCAATTACCATGAGCGGTGTTCCTGAAGCTCTGCTTTCATCTGCTGTAATCAGCTTTGAAACTGTTCCGCTTACCTTGGCAACAACTGCCTGCGAATCAAGATTTCTTTCTGCTTTTTTTATCGCAAGATTCTGATTATCGATATCATTCTGAATTGATTTAATCTCTTCATTTTGTCTTGTTATGGCAAGAGATAATTCATATTCAGTATATTCTTCATCGTCATCATCCTCTTCATCATCAGCACCATCACTATCATCATCCTTACCACTATCCTTATCGTAAGGAATATCTTTTTGTGTTGTTGCTTCTGTTGTAGAAGTTGTCTCTTCTGTTGTTTTCTTTTTCTTTTTCTTCTTTTTCTTCTCAGTCGTAGCTTCTGTTGTTTTGTTAGAAGTCGATTCCTGAGCATCTGTACTTGTTGCCGTTGATATTTCCGGTGTAGGTGAAGGAGACGGAGTTATTGATGGAGAAGGCGATGCTGTTGGTTCCTGTGTTGTAGCTTCTGTTTTCTTCTGTGTCGTAGCTTCTGTTTTCTTCTGTGTTGTTTTTTCTACCGGTTTCTTTTTCTTAAGTTTATCCAGTTCATTATATGCCTGCGCTAGTTCTGATTTAGTAACCTCCAGATCAGTATACATCGACTCAATATTAAGTCTTGCCTGAGTATCATCATACTTTAGGAGTTCCTGACCTGCTTTTACTTTATCACCCTGCTTAACATATATTTCTTTGATCTGCTTAGAACTATCCAGATATATTTTCTGGTTACCGCTTGAAGATATAGAACCCGACATAGAGCTGGAATCATCCTCATACCAGCTGCTGTCGCCATATTCTTCAAGTGAATATACATTAACCGGATTAGAATTCTGCTTATGTCTTTTATATATTCTAATACCTACATATGTACCACCAACTACAAAAGCAATAATTATGAGAGCTATAATAAGTTTTTTCATACTTCATTACCTCCCATATTTAATTCATCACTTTTTATCTCACCATCGAAAATTTTAATTATACGATTTGCATGAAGAGCTATCTCTTCGGCATGAGTAATCATTATAATTGTAGAGCCTTCATTATGAAGCTGTTTAAATATCTCCATAACCTGAATACCGGACTTTGAATCAAGTGCTCCTGTAGGCTCATCGGCAAGAAGAATACTTGGTTTATTAACCATAGCTCTTGCTATAGCAACTCTCTGTTTCTGACCACCCGAAAGCTGAGTAGCCTTAAAAAGCATTCTATCCTCCAGACCAACCTTAATAAGAGCATCCTCACATAGCTTACGTCTCTCTTTTCTTGGGACATGAGCATACTGGAGCGGAAGCTCAACATTTTGTAAAGCACTCTGCCTAGGCATAAGATTGAAATTCTGGAAAACAAATCCGATTTCTTTATTACGGATATCTGAAAGTCTACGATCATTCATAGCTCCGATATCATTTCCATTAAGATATACCTTTCCCTCCGTCGGCTTATCCAAACATCCGATTATATTCATCAATGTTGATTTGCCTGATCCTGAAGGTCCCATAATGGCAACATATTCTCCCTGTTCTATAGATAGATTGATATCTGTAAGAGCAGGAACATCAAAAGTACCCTGAGCATATGTCTTATATATATGTTCCATTTGAAGTAGAAGCATCTTTTTTCCTCCTACTCGTCTTCACTTTGATCATCCGGACTATCTATAGACTGACCAGGATCAGACACTTCTTCCATATCATCTGTCATAGAATCGTCAAAACTATCATCGAGTTCGCTCGGAATAGTATCTTCCATATCATCAGGAAGTCCCACCTCAAAAGATTCATCATCTGAAGAATCATCAGTAAAGTCTGACTCATCTGATTCTTCAAATTCTCCAGATTCATCATCCTCTTCTTCAGGTAAATCCTCAATATTTGTTGTTGTAGGATCTCCTTCTTGTATAGTTTCATCAGGATAAGCCACATAATCATCAAGCGAAAGACCACTCTTTATTTCATATGTATTTTTTTCTTCATCAAGCTCTCCAAGAGTAACTAAAGCTTTTACTATATTTCCATCTTCTCCTCTTTTCCATACATATTGTCCCTGTTCTTCCTGAACAACATAATATGCTGGAAGCTGAATACCCTCAACCTTTTCTCCCTGTCCATAATCAAGCTCAATAAAAAGATGCTGTCCAAGAATCATTGTATCAGTTGATTCAGGAGTAACATAGAAATTATAGTTAGATGAAGATTCTCCATAATCATAATAATCACTTTGACTATTACTTGTCTTTGGCTCCATATCAACCTTTGCAACCTTTCCATTCCAGGTTACACTTTCATCTGTTCTTGAACGTAAAACAACTTTAGTTCCGGAAGTAAAACTATGTATATTCATTTCATCTGTAATACCCTTTATCCTATAATCGCCTTCTGCGATAATAGTGATAAAAGCATTGGATGTGGAATCTTCTTCAGTATTATACATATCCGAATTCATCATATCATCAACATCAGAATCCATATCCATATCCATATCTACATCCGTATCTTCATCAGAGCTTGAATCCGCATCTGCTGTTCCGGCAGTTTTAACTATTCCGTTCATTGGAGAAGTAACCACTGCCTTCTCAATAGCTTCCTGCTGTTTTTTTATCTCAAGATCTTTAACAGAAAGATCATATTCCGCTTCTTTTATAGAAGAATTAGTACTGTTAATCTGTGAAGTATAACTTAAAATATCATCCTGATCTTTTGCTTTATCACGCTGAGTCGAATAATCATTAAGTGAAGTATTAAGACTTTCTATATTATTAACAATACCTGTTCTATCAATATTTAACTGTTCGAGGTTCATTTCCATCTGAGTTGTATCATAAGCAAAGAGCTTGTCGCCCTTTTTAACAACATCTCCAACCTTAACATAAACCTCTTTAACTGTTTTTCCTGAATCCTTATTTACACCTTTTGACTCCTGGGATTCAACTATACCCATAAATCTGCTTGAGTTACCTATTGGAAGGCCATTTATTGATCTTACCGATTCAACATAAACAATATTCTTGTCAAATCCTCCCATACTTCTTTTTCGCAGGAAGAATATAGCACCAACAATACCTCCAATAACTGCCAGACTTATGATTATGACAGCTATAACTGTCCCTTTTTTCATAGTTATTCCTCTTTTCTATCAAAAACTTTTTTTAACCAGATAAATATATATATAATTACGGGGTATATAATAACAATAAAAAGCATCGAAAAAATATACTTGCTTCCAATTATTATCATATATATAAATCCGATTATGATAAATAAATATATTATGAGTAAAATACTTGCCAAAACCCTACGCATTATACTACTTTTATTATTCTTTTTCATCATTTAATTCCTTTAAATGCTTCATCCACTCATTTATCTGCTTTTCATAACCATTATTTCCCGATATATAGAAATGTTCATCCAGAAGATCGTCAGGAAGATACTGCTGCCTGACATAGTGTTCAGGATAGTCATGTGCATATTTATATCCTACAACCCCAAGTTCTTCACTACCATGGTAATGAGCATCTCTTAAGTGTGGCGGCACTTCTGCATTTGAATATTTCTTAACTGCTTCATTCGCAGCAAATATTCCATTTACAACAGAATTACTCTTAGGTGCCAAAGCAACGTATGTCGCAGCATGAGCAAGAATTATCTGCGATTCAGGAAGACCAACTCGTTCTACAGCCTGAGCTGCTGCGACAGCAACAAGAAGTGCCCTTGGATCTGCGTTACCAACGTCTTCCGAAGCACAAATCATAATTCTTCTTGCAATGAATTTTATATCCTCTCCACCATAAAGCATTTTGGCAAGATAATATAAAACAGCATCAGGATCAGACCCTCTCATTGATTTGATAAATGCAGATATAACATCATAATGATTATCACCATTCTTATCATATCTGATAGCCCTTCTCTGTATGCATTCCTCCGCAACTTCCAGATCTATCACTATCTTGCCTTCAGAATTTCTTTCAGTAGAAAGTATTCCAAGTTCAACTGCATTTAATGCTTTTCTCGCATCTCCTTCAGCCATATCAGCAAGAAAATCCAAAGCTTCATCTGTTATTTCAGCATTAAAGCTTCCCATACCTTTTTCTTTATCGTATACAGCTCTCTCAAGTAGTGTTTTAATATTTACAGCATTAAGCGGCTCCAGCTTAAATATATTAGATCTGGAAACAAGAGCACTATTTACTTCAAAAAAAGGATTTTCGGTAGTAGCACCTATCAGTATCACAACTCCTTTTTCTACATATGGAAGCAGAAAGTCCTGTTGTGATTTATTAAACCGATGAATCTCATCAATAAAAAGAATGGTCTTTTTACCATACATACCAAGATTCTGCTCTGCTTTTTCTATCACAGCTTCCATATCTTTCTTTCCTGATGTAGAAGCATTAAGTTCTTCGAAAGCAGCACTTGTTGTATTGGCAATAACCATTGCAAGAGTGGTCTTCCCCGTACCGGGTGGACCATAGAATATTATAGAACTTAGTTTATCAGCTTTAATAGCTCTGTAAAGAAGTTTTCCGGGACCAATGATATGTTCCTGACCAACTACTTCATCTATTGTTTTAGGACGTAAACGACTAGCAAGAGGAGCTTCCTTCTTCTGCTCCTCTTGTCTCATATAATCAAAAAGATCCATTATTTCCTCAAATCAATCCAAGCTTCTTGATAATATTATCAAATTTAACTATATCAATCGGCTTACAAATATAATCATCATAATCATTGCTTGCATACGAAGCATCAAAATCTTCGTCCAGAGCAGAAATCATTACAACTTTACATCTTGATATACGTGGTATGCCCAGCTTTCTTTCAGCGTCTCTTATAGACTGAAGTGCTTTATACCCATCTATTCTCGGCATCATTATATCCAGACAAACAAGATCAAATTCTTTTCCTTCAGTTACAGATTTGACAAATTCATCAACTGCTTCTATTCCGTCTGTTGAAAGAACAACCTCTCCATATCTTGAAAGAAGCTTTGATAAAAATTTTCCACTTGCAATATCGTCCTCAGCGATTAGAACCCTCATGAGTTTACCTCCGTTATATTACCTTTAATGTATTAATCCATGTTTTATAAAATGACATAAGTTCTTCTTTTATAGATTTCTTATATGTCATAACTCTTCTGTTAAAAAAGCACGATCTTGTATACCCCAGAAGCTGATCAGCCAGTTGTTCAGCTGTAAAACAGTTTACTATCTCTTTATTTTTAATTGCATTTTCAAATAAATCAACAAAATACTGTCTTCTGAACAAATAATAGCTTTCAACAATTTCTCTGGTATAAGTATTATGAAGCAGCTCTTCCATCTGAAGCATTATAGCAGAAAGACTATAATAGCTATTATAATAAGAACTGAATGAATCTATATAAAAACCAATCTTTTCTACATAAGTAGATTCTTTAGAATCAATCGTCTTAATAATACTTTTATCAAATTTAAAATATGAATTAACTATATCAACTAAAATCTCATCAGTACTTGAATAATATTTATATAGCATATCCTCACTGATATTGGTTTTAAGTGAAATGTTTCTGTAATTTAAAGAAGCAAGCCCTGCATCACTTACAATATCTATAGATGCCGAAATAATTCTATCTTGTACAGATATAAACTCCTCCGTCACTTAATTTACCTCCTTATAATACTTAAAACCCATAAAGTAATTGTATAAATATTTGCTATCTTTGTCAATGGGCTATGTCGAGGTGGACATCGATTTTAGATTTCCTGTGTATAATCAAGAAAAGAGCGAAAGATATACCTTTCGCCCCTTGCTAAATAATTTGATAGTTGAATATAAAAATTACTTTATAACGGTAACATCAGTTGCCTGTGGACCCTTATCTCCTTCAGTAAGGTTGAACTCAACCTCCTGACCCTCACTAAGTGTCTTAAAGCCTTCCATATTCAGTCCTGAGAAATGAACAAATACGTCCTTACCTTCCTCGTCAGTTATAAAACCATAACCCTTTTGATTATTGAACCATTTTACAGTGCCCTTTGCCATGACAAATCCTCCAATCATTTTCTATCTTAATGATTTTAGTATTTTAGTTCAGTTAAGTCAATTTACACTTTTGCCCAAGTGTAAACTTTTTTACAGTTACTCAATACATATTTCATGTTTATCACAGTAATATCTGTATAAATTATCAGACAAAATAAGATCTGTTGATTCCAGACAAGATTCATTCACTTCTTTTATAATGCATTTTAAATAATCAATACTTTCTGCAAACTTTGTTGAAAATACAAGTATCTCATTTACACTTGATGGAATTATATAAAAGTCTCCTTTAAGAAATTCCCCCACTTTAAACATAAAATCCTTATCATACATTATCCTGGCACCGAACAAAAAATATTTATTTGTTATGATATATATATCATCTAATTCTTTTTCAAATAAAATATCCGGTCCATCTTCCTCAAAAAGTGAATTATTAGTTGATTTGACAAAATCATTTAAAGAAAAAACTTTTAATCCCATCATTCTTTTATAATTCTGATCCCCCAGTTTAAATAAGAATTCATCATTACCAGATGAATGCGAGTCTTCCTTTTCAGTCAGTAATCTAATCCCCTTTTCATCACTTATACCATTTAAATAAACGGGAACCAAAGCCAAATCAAGAAAACGCCTGTGAGGCGTTTCTGAAAGAACATCCTTATGAATGTCGTAATTCATAAGGACAGTTATTAATGAATCAAAATTCTCACCAGTAGTAATATTATTCTTTTGCATATTATTCTCCCTTCAATTTAAGGGAACACATTAAGAAAAAATACTACCAGTCATATTATTTAGAAATAAGATGAATTGCACGTAAATTTATGATATTAGATACCACTCACTTTGTCAAGAAATGGTTTTAGAATATCAAACATTTTATCCATCTCTTCATCAGTGCCAATTGAAATCCTTAAAAAATTATCAATTCTGGGCTGTTTGAAATAGCGGACGTAAATACTGTTTTTCTTTAAATATTCAAATATATCCGCTGCCTTAACACTTTTATGTTCGGCAAAAACAAAATTTGTAGATGATGGAAGAATATTAAATCCAAGTTCTTCAAGTCTTTGAACAGTATATGTTCGTGTCTTTTTTACCTTATCAATAGTTTCTCTGAAATAAAAATCATCTTCTACAGATGCGCTTCCACATTCTATCTGAAATGGATTCATTGTATAAGAATTATATGAGTATTTAACGTCATTAAGATACTTTATAAGTACAGGATTCGCAACTGCATAACCCACTCTAAGTCCAGCGAGATTTCTGGATTTCGAGAATGTTCTTACAACTATCAGATTATCAAATTCATTTATAAAGTCCAGACATGAATCTTCTATTTCAGCAAAATCAATATATGCTTCATCGATAATTACTATACTGTCCTTATTATATTCTAAGATTTCACGAATACTTTCTTTATCCATGAGTATTCCGGTAGGTGCATTTGGATTAGCTATCACTATTCCACCATTAGG